>JAFPBC010000007.1 GCA_017390595.1 Selenomonadales bacterium
AACACTTTTTTTGAAGTTATTTTAAAATATTATGAGGTATTTCGACATAGGTCTGGGGTACGTCTCCTATTACGATGTATTCTGTTAGAGGTATGGTCGTTTGGACGGTGGTTGTTTTTTCTGTAAATGGTATGATGATGCGTATGTCTATCATGATATTGAGGTACATGCTGTGTTTTGTCTGGTTGATGCCGATGTGTTCGAATCGATTTTGCGATTCTACGCTGATTTTGCCTGTTGGTTTCATATATATGGGTATCTGCGGTCCATGGTTGGCAAGGATGCTGATTCCCGATAGTTGTCCGAGGGGTATGTTGATGGGGATGTCGGCAAGTTGAGAGAGTTGTTCTTCTATATTATTGGTGAGTTTGGCGGTGATGGCATTATATTGGGTTGTGTCGGGTTGGATGAGGATGACTTTTCCGTGTTCATCTAAGACGGTATGTATACGCATGGATTCTGTTTCTTTTTCTTCGATGAGATTGCTGATGGTTTTGCTTATGATAGTCGTTGCTTTGCGATTGATGTTGTTTTCGGCGATGGTGTATAAGGTGGGTTTTAGTTCGTTGTCTATCCACAGGAAGGTGGCGCACAGAATTACGAGTGTTATGAAGATGGCGGATATGGTTTTGTTTGGGGGCGATATGGCAAGATGATATTTCATATGTGTTCTCCGTTCTTTTTCTATTATTTTATTCTTTGTGTGTAAGATGTGTGTGTATATGTGTGCTTTTTTCTTCTCTGGTTGCTTTTGATGTGATATAATGAAGTATCATTCATATGTAGGAGGATATTATGTCTAATCTACTTAGGTCTAAACGTAAGGCTAAGCCATCTAAGAAATCGTCTAAGGGTAAGTCTAAGATCGGTTTTTTGATAGGTATTGTTGTGGTGGTCATGCTGGCAGGTATTGGTCTTGGATTTTTGTCAGCGAATATGAATACGAAGCCGGGGCTTACGAATGATATTCGTCCCGCGGCGTCGTCGCAGATTTTCGATATCAATGGCGATCTGATCTGTAATCTCCATTTGGAGGAGAATCGACTTCCGATCAAGATCTCTAATATGCCGAAGGATCTGCAGAATGCTTTTGTTGCGGTGGAGGATGCTCGTTTTTACAAGCATTGCGGTGTCGATCCTCTCGGTATCATGCGTGCGGCTTTTGTGAATATTACCGCGGGCAGTGTGTCGGAGGGTGGCAGTACGATCACGCAGCAGCTTGCGAAGAATGCATATTTGTCTCAGGAGCGTACGCTAAAGCGTAAGATCCAGGAGATGTTTTTGGCTCTTCAGATCGAGCGCCAGTATTCGAAGCAAGAGATTCTTGAGATGTATTTGAATCAGATCTATTTCGGTCAGGGTGCTTACGGTATCCAGGCTGCGGCTAAGACGTATTTTAATAAGAATGCGGAGGATCTGACGCTTCCGGAGTGCGCGATGCTTGCAGGTATTCCGAAGAGTCCGAATTACTATTCGCCGTTTAATAATCTGAAGGCGGCAAAGGCTCGCCAAGAAGTGGTCTTGAGCCAGATGGTGAAGTATCAATATATTGATAGCAAGACTGCGGAACGCGCGAAGGCGGCAGAGATCGTTCTTGCCGAACCGGGCGGTGCGAAGTCGCGTCAGTTGGCTTCTTATTTTGTTGATTATGTGACGCAGATTTTGATCGAGAAGTATGGTGCTGATGCTGTTTATAAGGAAGGCTTGAAGATCTATACGACGCTTGACTTGAATATGCAGAAGGCTGCCGAGGCGGCTATCTTGCAGCTTCCTACTTATCGTACAGATGATAACGGCGTACAGCAGCCGCAGGTCGCGATCGTTGCGATCGATCCGCATAATGGTCATATCAGAGCGATGGTCGGTGGTCGCGGTAACGATCATTTCAACCGTGCTACGATGGCTGAACGTCAGCCGGGTTCCGCATGGAAGCCGTTCGTATATTTGGCAGCGATCGATAGCGGTATGTGTCCGAAAACGACGATCCGCGATGCTGCATTGACGATCGGCAATTGGTCGCCAAAAAACTATTCGGGTAATTATTCTGGTACGGTAACGCTTCGTCAGGCGCTTACGAATTCTCTTAATATCCCTGCGGTAAAATTGGTTCAACAGCTGAGCCCCGAGAAGGTTCTTCGTTATGCACAAGATATGGGTATTACTTCGCTTGTATTCAGCGGCGCTGTCAACGATTGCAATTTGTCGGCGGCATCGCTTGGCGGTCTGACCCGTGGTGTGACACCGCTTGAGCTTGCTTCTGCTTACGGTGTGCTTGCAACGGGCGGTGTACTTACCAAGTCGACTCCGATCATCAAGGTCGTGAATCGTGACGGTAAGGTATTGGAAGAAAACTTGACACCGTACAGTAAAGATGTTGTGAACCCAGCATCCGCTTATATCGTGACGGATATGATGAAAGATGTTGTAACGCACGGTACGGGTGCAAGAGCGAATATCGGTCGTCCCGCGGCAGGTAAAACGGGTACGACGGATAACAACCGTGATGCTTGGTTCGTTGGATTTACGCCCGACTTGGTAGCAAGTGTTTGGGTCGGTATGGACAGCTCCGGTTACTTGGCAGGTGTGACAGGCGGTACGCTCCCTGCTTCTATCTGGCGTGATTTCATGAAAGTTGCGGTACGCAATATGCCTGCAACCGACTTTACGCGACCGCGCGGCGTCGATATGGATAAAGAGACGCTGAAAGCGACCGACAGTGGCGATCCGCTTCCTGAAGAAGAGGAAGAGCTTACAGAAGAAGATGTGACGACAGAGGAACCGAAGGAGGAAAAGAAATCAGACGAGAAGAAGGACGATAAGAAGTCTGATGACAAAAAAGCTGATGATAAGAAAGCAGCGAAACAGTCGACTTCCAAACCTGCTCCTGCTAAACAAGGCAGCACAAACAAATCGACTTCTCCTTTCTTACCACCACCTCCGTCTCGCAATAATTAAAGAAAAGAGCCCCTGCTTATGCAGGGGCTTTTCTTATGCTGTTAGCAGCAAGAGGAGCTGTCATCGTTCGTCAAGTAGTTGCCGCCACCGAATCCACCGCAGCAACACAAGAGTAAGATGATGATGATAATGATCCATATCCAACCGCCGCCAAAACCGCCACAGCCACCGAATCCACCATATCTGCCCATGATGCAACCTCCTTTTTTCAAGAGCGTATCATCTTGTCGCTCTTATACTGTAATATATGGCATTGCGGAGTAAGTGTTCATGACCGTTTTTTATTTTTCGGTTCACTTTTCCCGATGCGTTTCATATGTTAAAGAAAGACTATTCGGAGGTGGTTTCTTTGTTGGGGAACTTCGGCAATATGATGGAGGTCATCCAAAAAGTGCAGCATAATGTGCAGTCGATACAGGAAGGACTGCGTAACAAGCGATTGGAGTCGTCCAGCGGTGATGTCGTCCATGTTGTGATGAACGGGGCGCAAGAAGTCGTCGCACTCCATCTGAATCCGTTGTATTTGTCGCCCGACAATAAGGCAATGCTCGAGGATCTCTTGATCGCTTGCCTCAACGATGTCTCTCGCCAATCACGCGAGCAAAGCCAATCGGCGATGAGTAAGCTGACGCAAGATTTCAACCTGCCTCCGATCCCCGGCCTCTTCTGATATAGACTGTTACAAAAGGAGTTGGTGCGATGAGCACAACAGATAAGTCTTTTCTTCAAATGATACTCTCACTTCTCGATGTGCTGTCATCGCACAAAACGGAAGGCCGATCTTGGATACACCTCTTATCACTTCTGTGCATCTTCACGATATTGAATCAGCCGGAACAATTGCCCGCGAGCACTGCCTCATCTACACAATCTGCCAATCCGCTCCAAAAATTGCTCGGCGACTTGACCAAAGGTGCATCGCAAGGCGGCGGGCTCGGTGGTGCCGACACGCTTCTTTCTCTGCTCCCGCTTCTCAATAGCCCGCAAATAAAGTCTAAACTTAATCCGAACAATATCGCGGCTATGATGAACGTCGTCCAAAGTCTGACAGGCACTGCAACACCTACGCCTGCCAAAAACACAGCTCCCGAGCCACAGCCTGCGTCTATGGCTGTCCCGCCCGCCACACCACAACCTACCTCTTCCGCGCCACCACTCGAAGCTCCGCCCGCACCACCATCGCCACCTGTACCGTCACCAGCACCAACTGCATCGACAATTCAATCATCTCCCCCGACTCCCGCACCGACAAACCGTTATCTCGATTGGAAAAGCAGTTTTTGAGAATAAAAAGACGTTTCCTCCCATGGAGGAAACGTCTTTTTTATTGCAATGTGACGAGTGTCGCACCGTCTCCGCCTTCATTGAGCGGAGCAGGCTCGAATCGAAATACACTATTATGATGTTTCAGATATGCTTGCACGCCTTTTCTGAGCGCACCCGTACCTTTTCCGTGAATGATGATGACTTGCGCCAATCCCGCAAGTACCGCATCGTCAAGATATTTGCCCAAAACAGATTCGGCTTCTTCTACGAGCATACCGCGAATATCGATCTCGCGGCGTACATTCATCGCCTTCTGGAATCCGAGACTGCGGGCGGCTTTTTTCGGTTTTTCGGCCTTTTTCTCACGTACATCTTCTACCAGACTGCACGATGTAATAGGCACGGTCGTCTTAAGGAAACCACATTGCACGATGGCATTGTCGCCTTTGATGCTCTCGATCGTACCTTTTTGACGAAGCGAAGCAACATAGACCGTCTGTCCGACTTTTGCTTCTTCTTTCTGCATACCGCCTTTTTCTTCATAACGGTCGAGCGAACCTACATTGTCACGCGCACGTTGGAGCGAAGTACGCGCCGACTGGATAGATGCTTGTCGTTTCGCTTCATTCGTCTGCTTGAACTGCTCTTTGAGCTCGCGAATGACCATCTCCGACTGTCGTCTTGCTTCTTGAATGATAGCGGCAGCTTCTTCTTGCGCTTTTTGCAAGATACGTTTTTGCTCTGCTTTCAGCTCTCTTCGTTCATCGCTCGCTCTTCGTTTCATTTTTATCGATTCTTGCTGCAAACGATATGCTTCTTCCGACCGCTCCGTATACGCACGTTTTTCGGCTTCCAAGTCAGAGAGAACGGATTCCAAACGGATATGTTCTTCTTCTAAGAACTCCTGCGCTTTGCTGATGATATCGTCAGACAGTCCGAGACGCTTACTGATGGCAAAGGCATTACTGCTTCCCGGTACACCGATGAGCAAGCGATACGTCGGGCGAAGCGTTTTCGTATCGAATTCTACGCTGGCATTCTCGATCTCGGGATGTTCATAGGCGAACAATTTCAGCTGGCTGTAATGAGTCGTCGCTACTGTCTTGGCTCCGCACGATAAGATATGTTCTAAGATAGCCATCGCGAGTGCCGCCCCTTCTTCAGGGTCTGTGCCTGCACCGACCTCATCTAAGAGAAGCAGGTCGTTCGGCTTTGCTTGGCGCAGAATATCGACGAGATGCGTCATATGTGCCGAAAATGTACTAAGGCTCTGCTCGATGCTCTGTTCATCGCCGATATCGGCATAGACCGAATCGAATATCGGAAGTTCCGATCCTTCAGACGCAGGCAAGAACAGCCCCGACTGCATCATCAGTGCAAAAAGACCGAGCGTTTTCATCGTGACGGTCTTACCTCCCGTATTCGGCCCTGTGATAAGGAGCGCTTTCGTATTCGGCTTCATCACGATATCGATCGGTACGACTTTTGCACGGTCGATAAGCGGATGACGCGCCTTACGAAGAGAGATGCACCGCTCTTTTGAGATAACGGGGCGCACGGCTTGATGTGCTTCACCATAGAGCGCACGCGCCACGATAAAGTCAAGCTCTGCCATCGCTTCGCACGTCTCGCGAATAAGCTCGCTTTCCGCGCCGATCAACTGCGACAATACGCGAAGGATGCGTTCTACTTCTTGTTTTTCCGAAAGCTGGAGCTGCTTGATGTCATTGTTTATTTTTACGATAGCCATCGGCTCGATAAAGACAGTCGCACCGCTGGCAGACTGGTCGTGTACGATACCGGGGAACGCATGACGATATGCCTGTTTGACAGGGATTACATAGCGATCACCACGCATCGTTACAAGATTCTCTTGGAAAAACTTCTGATAATCGGGATGTTTCAATATCCCTTCCAAACGATCTTTTATCTGACCTTGGAACGATTTTAGATCGCGACGGATACGCATCAGCTCTACGCTGGCATCATCGCGTACCGCACCTTGTTCGCTGATGGCACCTTCTATCTTGTCCTCTATCTTCTGGAACATCGTGATACCGAGTGCCAGTTCGCGAAGGCGCGGTAAGTCGAGTGCCGTCTCCCCAAAAAATCGTTTCAAGCGACGCGCCGCATAAAGCGTCGAACGAATAGCCAAAAACTCATCGGGCATCAGCACCGCGCCAAGACCCGCCCGCGTCACGCTTGAACGGATATCGCGAATGCCACCGAGCGGAAGCGGTTCTGCCGTCTGAAGTATCTGCATGACCTCATCCGTCTCGTCGAGCTTTTCACGGATCATGGACGGCTCGGACAGCGGTACCATAGCGGCGCAGCGTTCTTTCCCCATCGCCGAACCCGCATACGCGGTCACTGCTTCACGAATCTTATCAAATTCTACTGTTTTGAAAACTGATCCTTTCATAGTTCCTCCCGCTTCTTACAACACACCGCGGAAATAATGTCCTCGTGTAATATTTTCTTTTTCATGCGCCCACTGGGTCAGTTCGCGTTCCGTCAGCGAATTGCCCGCATCAAGGAGCAAACGATAGCGACGAACAAGATCTGCCAATTCTTTCGGAGCCATATATTTCCCTTCGATACGGATACGAGATACACCGATCTCGCCAAATCGTTCTACATGAGGAAGCATCGACAGCTCTTTCGTATTCAAGATGTGCATACGGCAGAATTGGTCTGTCGCGATCGGGAAGCGCTCACTCATGCGGTCTTGCAGATAATACTTCTGCTTCGTGCAGACCTGAGAACACGGCTTCTTGTCGATATCACCGAGGAAACTGCCCAATACGCAATACTCGCTGACCATGAGCGGAAGATGACCGTGTACGATGCACTCCGTCGGAAGCGTCGCACGACGAACAAGACGTTCCACCTGACCAAAATTGAGTTCGGGCGACAAAGTCACACTGCTGATACCTTGTTCTTTCAAATAATCGACCGCATACGCATTATAAATATTGAGCGAAAAATCCGCATGGATCGGAAGTTCGCTGATCTCTTGTGCAAGTGCCATCACGCCGAGATTGCCGACGCTGACACCATCTCCGCCGAGCTTGTTAAACAGGCGAAGTTCTTCTTCGATCGCTTTCATCTGCCACTGCTTGGCAATACGCGGTGTCGCAAAGATGATCTTCTTGCCGTACGTTTTCGCAAGTCGTACAGCTTCTTCATAATCACTATGTGTAATTGCCTTATGCGCGAAATTTTCTCCGCCGAACAAGACGACATCGGCACCGTTTTTGTATGCCGTTTCTACTTTTTCTATCGTATCGGTATGTACCGACAAAAGCGGTTTCGTTTCTTTGTCGTTACGCGACAATTTGGGAAGCGTACGATACGGTGCAGACTCACGCACATACGGAGCCAAGCGTGCTTCTTCAAGCTGTGCGACCGCACGACGACGCACTTCATTGAGCTCGCTGACAGGTACCATCAATTCGCCTTCACAGTCAAAATCAAGCGAATCGAGTGCAAACATCGTCGTACCGAGACGTTCCAGCTGTTTTTGTACCGTCTCTGCCGAAAGCGGACGTTTGCGTGCGGCTTCCGCGAGGAAATCCGTCTGACCGACGCCAATATTGCCGTCCGCGTCACGAAGCGTGAGCGTAAGCGGCTGTCCTTCGCTGACGAACACTTCTGCCGCCACACCGACGCGACGTACAGGCGCACCGCCCGCATAGAACGTTTTTGCACGTTCCATCAATGCCGCATCATATACCTTGAACGCACGGTCGCTGACACGCACATGGCTCGGTACGGCAAACGTTACTTCCGCGCCTTTGTCTGCCGATACGACTTCTTTTCCGTTCATCGTCATCGTCTGGATCGTCGTATTGACACGACCGCCGACTTTGACCCATATATCAATGATATCGCCGACCTGCATTCTCTCATCGAGACGCATCGTGACGAGTTTCTTTTTCGCATCATAGGCTACGACACGACCGACACGCACACCGCGATTGTTCGGACGGCGGTCGCTCATCATCGTTTTACCCGGTTTTTTCTCCAGATATGCTGTTGTAAAATCACGGTTGAATATCTGCGTGAGGTCTTTTTTCAGCGTTTCATCGACCGTATAACGAATATCATCGCGGATAGAATCAAGCGATTGACGGTATGCATCGACTACAACGGCTACATATTCGGGACGCTTCATACGACCTTCGATCTTAAGCGAACGCGCGCCTGCTTTGACGACCTCGGGGAGCTTGTCTATCGTGCAGAAATCACGCGGCGAGAGCAGATACTGTCCTACATCTTTACCTTCCAGCACGTTGTCGCCCTTCTCATCAACAAGCTGATACGGCAAACGGCACGGCTGTGCACAACGACCGCGGTTACCACTGCGACCACCGATCATACCGCTCATCAAGCATTGACCCGAATAGCATACACAAAGTGCACCGTGGATAAATGTCTCTATAAGCGCACTCGTACCTTCGCTGATCGTCTTGATATCATCGAGAGATACCTCACGCGCCAAAACGACCGTCTGGAAGCCCTGTTTTTCTAAGAATTTTGCCGCAGGAAGGTTCGTCACCGTCATCTGCGTGCTGGCATGGAGCGGAAGCTCGGGGAGTATCTTCTTCGCGAGATACACCGCACCCAAGTCCTGTATGATGATGGCATCGACACCCGCTTCATATAAGAAACGCAAGTAGTCTGCCAAGTCTTCTGTTTCGCTTTGATCAACGAGTGTATTGACCGTCACATAGATCGCAACACCGCGCAAATGTGCGTAACGGATCGCTTCTTTCAATTCTTCTCTGTCAAAATTATCGGCATATGCACGCGCGCCGAACGATTTCCCTGCCAAATAAACGGCATTGGCACCGCTCTCTACGGCCGCGGTCAAGGCTTCTCTACTGCCTGCCGGTGCTAATAATTCTACCACGTCATTCGCCTCCGATTATGTTTCTTTTTTCGGCTGTTTCTTCATTATATCTTGTTCTATGTTTTGAATGCTTTTTTGTATCTCTTCCACTTGCTCTGCCATACGCCGCCATTGCACCATCTGTTTTCCAAAGATGCTCAGCGGATCGTTTTCCGCTTCTTGGCATAGTCTGAGCAAGTCACCTCTCGTAATCGGTTCTTTTTCCGATATTTTGATGATCGAAAAATCCCCGCTGCTTTCGAGGCGTGCTAACTTGATATCTATAATGTCTGCCATCTCCAATCCTTGCAGATGCAGCTCTTGCCTAAGATCATCATAGTTGACTCGTGCTTTTCTCAAGTTTTCGGTCAACACTTTGCCTTCCGCTATCAAGACGATCGGCGTACCTTCTACCCATTTGCGAATAAGATTGCTTTTGAGAGATAGAAACGAGAACACTTGCTGTAATAAGAGCAGTGCCGCCATTCCGCCGAATCCCGATGCAAGCGATATCGTCTTATCCATCGCAGTCGATACCATGATATCACCGATACCGACAAGCATGATAAAATCAAACGGCGAAAACTGCCCTACCGTCCGATTGCCCATGACACGCACAACGAATAACGATACTCCGCAAAGAAATACCAACAGCTTGAATACATGCCAAAAATCTTCTGCCATGATCGCCCCTCCCTGTTCGTATTATGAGCGTGGGACGATTACCTTATTCTGTATTTTGACATAAACATACTTGTTTATTCAATTCGCACATAGAATCCTTTTTCCTGCTTTCTCACAAATAAAAAAACAGACCATGCTTTCACATGATCTGTTTTATTTTTATTCTTATTTACGGATCTCAGCACCGCATTTTTCGCTGAGTGCTGTAAGGATCTTCTGATACGGTTCTTCGAGTTCTGCATCAGTGAGCGTTTTTTCTGCCGACTGGAAGAACAACGAATATGCTACGCTCTTCATTCCTTCGCCGACCTGCGCGCCCATGTAGACGTCGAATACTTCTGCACGCTGGAGGTACTGACCGCCGTTTGCAAGAATGACTTCTTTCATCGCTTCGCTCGTAACGTCTGTCGATACGACGAATGCCAAGTCGCGCGTAACAGCAGGATATTTCGGGAGCGACTGATATTTCGGAATGAGCGAGGAGAGCTCTGCGAGAACTTCGATGCTCAAGTAGAAGATATATGCCGCTTTCGGGATCGAATATGCTTCGAGAACTTTCGGATGAACTTCACCGATATGACCGATGACTTTACCGCAAGCCGTAACGACAGCCGTTTTGCCCGGGTGGAACGACGGATGCGAGCCTGCTTCGATCGTGTATGCGTTGATACCGAGACCTGCCAAGATGCGTTCTACTATGCCTTTTGCATCGTAGAAGTCAACAACATCTTTCGTCTGGTTCCAGAGCGTCGGATAACGTCTGCCGTAGAGCACACCGCAGAGTTCCGTTTTTTCGGTCGGAAGTTCCGTAAGCGGAAGTGCTTTCGGAAGGAATACCGAACCGATCTCGAACAATTTGAGATCTTCGTTTTTACGCGAAATGTTACGGCTTACCATGTCAAGCATATTGCCGAGAAGCGTCGTACGAAGGATCGGGAATTCTTCTGTGATAGGATTCATGATGGGGATCGCACTACGGAGCGTAGAGTCTGCTTCGATGTTGAGCTTATCGAACGCCTGCGGATGCGAGAATGCGAACGACATTGCTTCGTTCATACCGCATCCCGCCAAGATAGCCGTCACACGATCAACGATCGTCTGCTGATAGCTCTGACCGCCGCTTGCCATTGCACTTTCGGGCATTTTGACAGGAATATTATCGAAACCGTATACACGTGCGACTTCTTCTGCAAGGTCTGCCATAACGGTGCAGTCACCGCGCCAGGACGGTACAACGACCGACAATTTATCATTTTCTTCCGTCACCGCGAATTCAAGACGCGTCAAGATATCGACCATCGTCTGCGTCGGGATCGGCGCGCCGATATGATTGCGGATGGCTTCTGCTTCTACTGTGATCTGCGTCGGAAGTGCAAAACCCGGATATTCGTCTACGATACCTTGTACGACTGTACCACCGCAGAGCTCTGCCATAAGAGCTGCCGCACGGTCGATCGCTGCCGAGATAGCCGCTACATCGACACCGCGTTCGAATCTGCCCGATGCTTCCGAGCGAAGACCGAGTTTGCGGCCCGTACGACGAACGCTTGCGCTGTTGAAAGCTGCCGCTTCCAAGAATACCGTCGTCGTTGCATCCGTTACTTCTGTCGCAAGACCGCCCATAACACCAGCAAGACCGACTGCTTTGACATCGTCGGCAATAACGAGCATTTCACTCGTGAGCGTACGTTTCACATCGTCGAGCGTCGTCAATACTTCGCCTTCGAGTGCGCGACGTACATGGAGGTGATGACCGCTTACGAGATCGTAATCGTATGCGTGCATCGGCTGACCCATTTCGAGCATAACGAAGTTCGTGATATCGACTACGTTATTGATGGAACGGATGCCTGCATCCTGAAGACGCTGTTTCATCCATTCGGGAGATGCCCCTACTTTTACATTTTTGATAACGCGAGCCGTAAAACGCGGGCAAAGCGACGGTTCTTCGATCGTTACTTTCGCGAGGTCTGCTACTTTTTCATCGTTTTCGGACAAATTGAGGATCGGTCTCGTAACAGCATTGCCTGTGAGCACGCCAACTTCACGAGCAAGACCGAGTACACAGAAGCAGTCTGCACGGTTTGCCGTCAATTCGAATTCCAAGATAGAATCGTTAAGACCGAGCGTTTCTTTGATATCCTGACCGAGCGGCGTACCTTCCGGCAAAATGTAGATGCCTTCTTTTTGTTCTGCCGTAAGCATCGACTGATCGAGATTGAGCTCCGATGCCGAGCAGAGCATACCAAGCGACAACTCACCGCGAAGTTTACCTTTTTTGATCGTGATACCGCTCGGAAGTTTCGCACCTACGAGGCAGACAGGAACCGTCTGACCGACGCGAACATTCTGTGCGCCCGTAACGATCTGAATATTTTCTTCGCCGCCGACATTGAGCTGACAGACGACTAATTTATCTGCATTCGGATGTTTTGTAATATCCATAATTTTGCCTGTTACGACCTTTTCGATACCTTCGCCAAGTGTAACAACATTCTCTACCGGCACGCCTGCCATCGTCAGCATATCGGCGATCTGCTCGGGAGACTGTTCAAAATCAACATAATCTTTCAACCATTTAATTGAAGTCTGCATTATTATATCTCCTCTTTCCTCGAATTAAAACTGACGCAAGAAGCGCAAATCGTTATCGTAGAACAAGCGCAAATCGTCAATACCGTACAGAAGCATCGCGATACGTTCAACACCCATACCGAATGCAAAACCGCTTACTTTTTCCGGATCGAAATTGTTCATTTTGAGTACGTTCGGGTGGACCATACCCGAACCGAGGATCTCAAGCCAGCCCGTACCTTTACATACGCGGCAGCCTTTACCACCGCAGATAACGCACGAGATATCGACTTCGGCACTCGGTTCCGTGAACGGGAAGAAGCTCGGACGGAAACGAACGCCTACGTTATCACCGAACATCTGATGGATGAACAGTTCAAGCGTACCTTTGAGGTCTGCGAAGCTGATATTTTTGTCGATCAAAAGACCTTCTACCTGCGTGAACATCGGCGAGTGCGTCGCATCGTAGTCACGGCGATATACTTTACCCGGTGCAATGATCTTTACAGGGTCGTTCGGATTCGCCGCCTGCATCGTTCTTGCCTGGATCGGAGACGTATGCGTACGGAGAAGGATCTCTTCCGTAATGTAGAACGAATCCTGCATATCACGTGCAGGGTGATCTTTCGGCAAGTTAAGAAGCTCGAAGTTGTAGTAATCCTGCTCAACTTCGGGACCTTCCGCAACGGTAAAACCAAGCTGCATAAATATCTCTTTGATACGCTCAAGCGTAAGCGTGAGCGGATGACGATGACCTTCGCTCGGCTGACGGCCCGGGAGCGTCACATCGATACGTTCGGAAGCCAAACGTTTCGTAAGCTCTGCTTCTTTAAGCTCCGTACCTTTTGCTTCGATCACACCTTCGAGTTCTGCGCGGATCTCGTTGACGATCTGACCGATACGCGGACGTTCTTCTGCGCTCAAGGCACCCATACCGCGAAGAATGCTCGTCAAGCTACCTTTTTTGCCCAAATATTTGACACGCAAGTCATTCAGCATATCAAGGCTGTCTGCTTTTGCAAGCTCAATGACTGCGCTTTCTCGCAACTCTTTTAATTGCTGTTCCATAACCAATAACTCCTCCTTGATTATTCGGGCATCTACCGAAAAATAAAAAAACTTCCGCCCCCGACTAAGGGGCGAAAGCTCTGCTTCGCGGTACCACCCTAATGAATACTTTCCATTCCTTAACGCGGAAAACGTCCGACCTACTGTTACTTCAGCCGAAATGCTCCAAAGTGAACTTCCGCTATCCTCTGTTTGATATGCTCTCAATCTACGGCACATCTTCCCTGTAAAACCGATAAACAGCGTACTCTCTTTATCCTTGCATATTATCGTTATATATGTTGGTATATGTTATCAAAACACATATCATTATTATATCACAGCTTATCCACATTAGCAAGAAGATTGTCTCTGCCGAGCTCCTTCAAAACAGATAACTGCCGCAGCAGCCGCTACATTGAGAGACTCTACCCTACCGAAAAGCGGAATATGCATACGCTCATCAGCACGTGCAAGAAGCGTATCCGATACGCCCGCTCCCTCGTTGCCGAATACGACAGCCGCCGACTGTGTGAAATCACACGCATCGTATGTCTTAGACTCAACGACCGATGTCGCATACAAACGAATATCACGCTCCTCTACGAAAGAGAGCAGATCTTCTTCCGACAACCCTCGCACCACAGGCAGATGAAGCATCGTTCCCATTGTCGAACGCACCACCTTCGGCGCGTAGATATCTGCCGACCCACTCAACACAAGGATACCGTCCCAACCTGCCGCCTCAGCTGTGCGAATGATCGTTCCGATATTGCCGGGGTCTTGCACACGATCAAGGACAGCCAGATGCACCAAGCCTTCTTTGATATCATCAAGCGTCCACTTCTTCTGCTCAACGACAGCCAATATCCCCTGCGGTTCTTCCGTCGTCGTGATCTTGCGATACACAGCAGACGTCACCGCAAGTACACGCACATTGTCCGACAGACTGTCGAGCAGTTCTTCCATCCGCGGTGTTACTGCCTCTGCATCGTAAAAGCATACACGGATCGCGCCCCCGACCGATGCGATATCCTCGATGATACGCACACCTTCGGCAATGAATACACCTTCACGATCACGATACTTCTTCTGTTTTAAAGCCGATGCCTGTTTTACAAATGTATTTTGCAAGCTGGAGATAACCTCTCCTACTTCAGATCTTCCCATCGTTTCATCCCTTCATTACTGCCGACAACGACAATAATATCGTCTTTTTCGATCACATCATGTGGATTCGGCGGCAATATCAGCTTATCATTTCGTTTGATAGCCACTACGTTCAGACCATACTTCGCACGAACATTCGATTCGATAAGGCTCTTGCCTGCAATGCTCTTCGGAACACCGACCTCTGCAATACTGTAATCGGGCGAAAGTTCGATATAATCCATGATATTACGCGACGTCAGACTGTACGCAACACGTTTCGCCATATCTCTCTCGGGATATACAATGCTGTCCGCACCGATCTTCTCAAGAAGCTTCCCATGCAGCAGATTACGCGCCTTCGCAACGACATACGGCACGCCAAGCTCCTTCAGCTGAACGACCGTCAATACGTTTGCCTGCATATCCTCACCAATGGCAACGATAACAACATCAAAATTGCGGATACCAAGCGCCTTCAAGGCATTTTCATCAGTCGTATCTGCTTGTACAACATGCGTTACCTCTTCGCTGAACGACTGCACCAATTCATAACTGCGATCGACCGCCAAGACCTCATACCCCATCGTATGCAAATGACGTGCAATACTTCTCCCGAATCGACCCAATCCGATAACAGCAAACTGTTTTTCCTTACTCATCCTATGCTTCCTTTCTTACCATTATCCGATCGTCACTTTTCCTTCGGGATAATGAATGATATCACGTTTTAATCGATACGCAAGAGCCGCCGCCATCGTAATAGGCCCTACGCGACCTGCGAACATCGTAAATGCCAACAATAATTTTGCCGGATCACCCAGCTCCTGCGTGATACCGACCGAAAGACCGACCGTCGAAAAGGCAGATACCACCTCGAACAAGATCGCCAAAAATGCGAAATCTTCCATAATACTGAGCAGCATCGAAATTACGATAACCGTACTTGCCGCCATAAACGTTACGGCAAACGCTTTATAAACAATAGCCTCGGGGATCTTTCTGCCAAACAAAACAGCATCACGACGACCACGAACAAGCGTCCATATCGCGATCACCATAACAGCAAGCGTTGTCGTCTTGATACCACTACCCGTCGAACATGGCGACGCACCGACAAACATCAGCAGGATCAAGAAAAACATCGTTGCTCCGCGAAGTTGTTCAAAATCGACTGTCGCGATACCTGCCGTACGTGCCGTGACCGAATGGAAATAACTCGACATGACCTTATGAGGAAAACTCTCCGCACCGATCGTCGCCATATTGCTGTACTCGAGTCCCAAGAAACCGACCGTCCCAAGTACGATGAGAATACCACTCGTCACCAAAACGATCTTACTTTGAAGCATATAATCACGGAACCGACGTTTCTGCCAAATATCAGACAATACCGCAAATCCGAGACCGCCGAGAATAACAAGAAGCGTGATCACGATAACAACGACCATATCATGCGCATACAGCGTCAACAGGTCGCTTCTTTGACCAAAGAGTGCAAACCCTGCATTACAAAACGCCGATACACTATGCCAATATCCGTAATAAATACCGATAGGCCCATACTCACCATACCACCGTATCGCAAGTATCGTACCGCCGATAAACTCTAATAAAAGCGTCAACTGGATGATACGTATCGTAAGCCTGACCAGACCATCAAGAGAAAACTGATTAAGAGCCTCCTTCATCGCCATACGGTCGCGAAGATGTATCTTCTTACCGATCAGTATCGCCATCAACGTTGATAGCGTCATAAGACCGAGACCGCCTATCTGTATCAAGAGCACGATAACGATCTGCCCAAAATACGAAAATCCATATTGCAGATCAACGACCGACAACCCCGTTACACAGACAGCCGACGTTGCCATAAAAAGTGCATCGATAAAAGATAGACTCTCGCCGCTTGCAGACGCAACGGGAAGCATCAAAAGCATCGTCCCGATCGCGATCAAAGCAAGGAAACCAAGCGTCAATGTCTGATACGGACTCAAATGTTTATCCTGCCAAAATCGTTTTGGCTTTTCTTCATTCATTCGCACAACAGTACCCTCTAATCATTCATTCTACTTGCCTCCATTATAAAGACCTTTCCCCTATTCGGCAAGTATTTCCACACATAAAAAAGAAGCACATCATCCGATGTGCTTCTTTTCTTATGTTAGGCTTTAGCCACACAATCAAATTTGATCATATATTCTTTTGCCGAACCTTTTACTGCTTTTTTAACAGCTGCCATCAAATTGATGTAGTTCGGGATCGGATCATGACCGCACTCAGCTTTGAGTGTAGCGATCGCCGTAGTCGACATATCTGTCGGGACATTAACTTTCGAGATACCGTGAGCGATAACCTCTTTGTAAGAAGGCAATTTACCGCCACTATGCATAACGAGCGGAATGTTCACAGCCTGTGCCAATTCTTCCAGTTTATCCGTATTGATCTGACCGCCTTCGCGATTACGGAACGCGATCGCAAGCGCATCTACATGAGTTTTCGCAACAAATTCAGCCGCCATATCAACCGTTGCAAGCTGTGCAACATCGACCATTTCTTCTTTACTGCGGTATCCGAGTTCACCTTCAACCGAGATGCCGAGTGCATGTGCCATCGAGCAAATTTCTTTTGTACGTTTCAAATTTTCTTCGAACGGCAATTTCGATCCATCAAACATTACCGACGTAAAGCCCCAGCGAACCGCACGCAAAATACCATCGTACGAATGAGCATGGTCCATATGAAGAGCAACCGGAACAGAACTTCTCTGTGCGCGATTGACCATCGCTGCGCTCAACGTATCCATATCAACGAAACGGAAAAGTCTTTCCGGCACACTCAAGATGACCGGAGACTTCGTTTCTTCTGCAGCCTCAACGACTGCGCAGAGCGTTTCAAAGTTGAATACATTGAAACTACCTACTGCATATTTTCCACCTTTTGCTTGTTGAAGCATTTCACTCATAGCTACTAACGACATTGTAATCTCCCCCTTAAGTTCTTCTTCTCTATGTCGTATCCAGAAGATGTATTTCTTACTTAATATAATTCTAAATTTTCTCAAAATATCCTCTAAGAAAACAAAGTTTTTTTATTTTTTTAAAAAAATTTCTTTTTGTCCTATACCAGTAGCCAAACTTCCGTTTCTGGCGTATAATATAGGTATTATCAGCAATAAAGGGGACTTTACCATGAAATTTGACTATCATATGCATTTTGAATATGGCACGTATGACCTCGATTGGGTACAAGGATTCTTCGATAGTACCAAATCGCGCGGTATTGACGGCATCGGCATCTCTGAGCAC
>JAFPBC010000065.1 GCA_017390595.1 Selenomonadales bacterium
GGAAGGGTATCAATTCAACGTGACACCGCAGAATGAAGCTTTCCGTCAAGAGATGGAAACGGTCGCGCGCGAGCAGGGTGTAGAAGAACTTCACCGTCGTTTGGCAGAGATGCAACCCGAAACGGCGGCAAGACTTCATCCGAACGATATTCGTCGCGTGATCCGTGCGCTCGAAGTGGCGACATTCGGCGGCGAGACCGTATCGCAAGAAAAAGAAGATGAAACGGCTTGTCTTTATGATGTGGCAGTCATCGGGCTTACTTCCGAGAGAAGCCTTTTGTACGAGCGCATCAATCAGCGTGTCGATCAAATGATGGAAGATGGCTTATTAGACGAAGTAAAATGTCTTTTGGCAAACGGTGTGCCTGCCGATGCGCAGTCGATGAAAGGGATCGGGTACAAAGAGTTGGTCGCGTATCTTGAAGGAAAATGTACGCTCGAAGAAGCGGTCGACGAGATCAAAAAAGGTACGCGTCATTTTGCCAAACGACAATTTACTTGGTATCGTAAGATGCCATACATAGATTGGTATGAAGTTAAGACCAAAAAAGATATTATAGAAATTGAAAAAGAGATTGCAAAGAAATTGACAGGAAAATTCTTCTTCTTGTAGAATAGATAAGTAAAGTAGTGCGTATTCGTAATAGCGGAGGAGGGATTAGCAAGCTATGAAACCTACGAATTTGCAAGATAGCTTTTTGAACTTGGTTCGAAAAGAGAATATGGCCGTTGTTATCTATTTGGTGAATGGATTCCAATTGCGCGGCATGGTAAAAGGTTTTGACAATTTTACGGTGATTTTGGAGCAAGAAGGAAAACAGCAGCTCGTATATAAACATGCGATTTCGACGATCATGCCGTTGAAACCGTTCGATATATACAAAAAATTGACCGAGAAAGAATAAATCAATGTAGAAAGACTGTGAGATGCACAGTCTTTCTTTTTTTTCATATACTGAAAATGATTTGGCATCGAAGCGGAGGGAGCTTGTGTGTGGCCACAGATCATTATTTCATCGGGAAAGGGTACTCTGTCGTTTGGGCGCAGTATCGTAAGCAAGAACAAAGCTGTCGAAGAGAGATCATGCGTGTTACGAAAAAAAGAAAGCACGGTATTGTCCGAACAAGAGATATTTGCCGAACTTGACGCACTTGTCGGGCTTCGTTCGGTCAAGGAGATGCTCAAGGAGGTCTATGCTTTTTGGGAGATACAAAAATGTCGCAAAAAACAGCACCTCGCATCGGAACCGATGGTGTTCCATATGATCTTCAGCGGTAATCCCGGGACGGGCAAGACGACGGTGGCACGTATCTTTGGACAGATACTAAAACAGATCGGTGTCATAGAGAGTGGGCATATCGTAGAAGCAGAACGCGCCGACTTGGTCGGAGAATATATCGGGCATACGGCACAAAAAACGCGTGAGAAGATAAAAAAGGCATTCGGTGGGGTGCTGTTTATCGATGAAGCATATTCACTTGCGCGTGGTGGGGAGAAGGATTTTGGCAAGGAGTCGATCGATGTTCTCGTCAAGGCGATGGAAGACTACAAAAATGATTTTATCCTTATTCTGGCAGGGTATCCGTCCGAGATGGAATTGTTTTTATCGGCGAATCCCGGTCTCAGGTCGCGGTTTCCGATACAGTTATCATTCGATGATTATACAGAAAAAGAATTACTCCTCATTGCCGACCTTTTTTGTGAAAAAAGAGAATATAAGTTATCGGAGCATGCACGAAAACGGCTCGGTGAGATGGTGATGGCAGAGCGGTATGGACGTGAATCGGTATTCGGCAATGCGCGTGCCGTGCGTAATCTCATTGAGAAAGCGATACGCAAACAGGCAACACGACTGGTCGGAAGGCCGAATCTGCTGAAGCATGAGCTATTGATGCTGGAAGAATGCGACTTTGTGGTGAAATGAATAGTCGGATGTTATTTTGTCGACAATAAGACGAGATTTAGAGGGAAATAGGGCAGGATTTTGCTGAAAAAGAAAGAATAAAAAATAGTTATAGATTTTATCCTGAAAGGGAGACGGTTACGATTACAACATTAGATGGAAATCTCGTCGGCTTGCGTCGCAGCGTGCTCGAGGAGATAGAAGGATTATATGAATTTCATACAGCAGACCAATTGGCAGATGTCGAGTTGATACGAACGATGTACGAACTCAGCTGTCGTATCGGTCGAGAATTGGCTGTCTATATCGACCGTGCGGGAACGGTCGTGCAGGTGTCGGTCGGTGAAGCACAGACGATCGATCTTCCGCCTGTGAAACAGACGCGCCGCGAAGATGGTCTTTGCGGTGTGCGTTGTCTGCATACGCATCCGAGTGGTGCGGCAGGTCTCAGTTCGATCGACTTATCTGCTCTGCGGTCTATCCGATTCGATTTGATGGCAGCGATCGGTGTTGATGACGCAGGTCGAGAAGCTGTCGGCTTTGCTGTGTTGTCGGGTCGCGACAAGAATACGTTTACAACGGCAGAATACGAAGCAATCGATGCGGAATCATTCTCGTCTATCGCTACACGTGAAGTCATTGCCAAAGTCGAACGTGATATCAAGACGATAGGCGGGTACGATCTTCACGAAGAAGAAACCGCC
>JAFPBC010000066.1 GCA_017390595.1 Selenomonadales bacterium
CGAAGAAGGTAAACAGTTCATCATCACGGGTCGTGATGTAGAAGGTACGGCAGATATCTGCTCCGTTACGCACAAAAATCTTCCGCATGAAGTTGCGGCAGGTAATCGCATCCTTTTGTCGGACGGCTTGGTAGAACTTTTGGTCAATCGTGTAGACGGTGAAGATATCGTTACGACGATCCTCAACACGGGTGAAGTCAGCACGGGTAAACGTGTTGCTGTTCCCGATGTTGCGGTACAGATGCCGTTCCTCTCCGAAAAAGATATCGCCGACATCAAATTCGGTGTAGAAATGGACATGGACTTCATCGCCGCTTCGTTCGTACAGCGTGCATCCGATATATTGGCTATCCGTCGCGTACTTGAAGACGTCGGCGGCGATATGCAGATCATCGCGAAGATCGAAAACGCGGAAGGTGTCCGCAACATCGATTCGATCCTTCGTGTAGCAGACGGTGTCATGGTAGCACGCGGTGACTTGGGTGTAGAGATCCCGACAGAAGAAGTACCTGTTATCCAGAAAATGCTCATCCAGAAATGTAACCAGGCAGGCAAACCGGTCATCACGGCAACGCAGATGCTTGAATCTATGATCGTTAATCCGCGCCCGACACGTGCGGAAGCGAGCGACATCGCGAACGCTATCATGGATGGTACCGATGCGATCATGCTCAGCGGTGAAACGGCTGCCGGCAAATATCCGATCGAAGCAGTAAAAATGATGAATAAGATCGCCGTTCATACGGAACAGAACCTCAACTACGAAAAACTGTTCTTGACGAAAGGCATTGCGACGAATATCAGCAGCACGAATGCGATCAGCCATGCTACGGTACAGGTCGCGCAAGAACTTCATGCAGCAGCTATCTTGACGGTATCCGCAAGCGGTTATACGCCGCGCATGATCTCCAAATATCGTCCGAACGCACCGATCATTTGCGTGACGCCGTATCAGAAAACGCGCCGTCGCGTACAGCTTCTCCGCGGTGTCAAAACGCTCCTCGGCCACTTCTGCAAAAACAGTGACGAGATGGTCGGCAACGGTGTTGACAGTGCCGTAGAGGCAGGTGCGGTAAAAGAGGGCGATCTCGTCGTTATCACGGCAGGTGTACCTGTTGGTATCAGCGGTACGACGAACATGATCCGTGTACAGGTCATCGGCGATGTACTTCTTCGCGGTGCCGGTATCGGTCAGCGCGCGGCAGTCGGTAACTGCTGTGTCGCATCGAGCATCAAAGATATCAAAGAAAAATTCAAACCGGGCGATATCCTGGTAACGAACAGTATCAATGAAGAAACCGCGCGTTATGCAGCACAAGCAGCGGCGATCATTACGGAAGAAGGCGGCTTGACGTCTCCGGCAGCTATCATCGGTGTAAGCTGTGGTATTCCGGTCATCGTCGGCGCGAAAGAAGCAAGAACTATTTTACACGATCAAGACAGAGTAACAGTAGACGCAGCAAGAGGAGCAGTATACAAAGGAGATACGAACGCGCGCTAAGAAGCGGGAGTTGATCTGATTGCTATCTATGCACAAAGTAGGAGTCGGCCTAAATTCGGGTCGACTCTTTTGTATCCAAAAACAAAATAAGTGGAAGTGGGATTGGCGTAAAAAACGAATGAAAATAGAGCTCGTTTCAACGAAGCTAAGGCGCAGGGCCGATCGGTGCAGACGGTTCTACCCGTTCCTCGGACTGGCTGTGTCGGAAGAAAAGTGGGGACATATCGAATGGGGATTCGAGACACTCAAGTTTCTTTATAGTGAAGGTGTGGCAGAACGACAAGACGCAGGAAGGCTCGGCAGTCTCGTTCGACAGGCCGCGGGATTCGGCAAGACGGACTGTGCGCTGGCTTTCTTGAGCGGATTCGTCCCAATGTATCGACATAATCCGTCTTGTCGCGAGGAGATCGTCGGTGCGCTCTTGGTTGTCGCGCTCCATGCGTATCGGAACAGGCAGTCTGCTCTTATGGCGAAGTGCGGAGACTATCTGTGCCGTATCGCTATGGAAGAGGAGGCGGTATCGGACGAGCTGTTAAGAGCGGTGAAACAAGTCGGTATATTGGCTGTGCGCGGGCGGGACGAAGGCCTTTTTCGAGAGATGATGACACGCATCATGAAGGTGTTTGTCATGCGGGCGGGCAACATGGCGAGACTGACTGCTGTTTTGACTGCATGGCTTGAACGTATCCTTCATCAAGACGGAGATGATTGCTATGAGGCGTGGCGAAGCTGTCTGACGGAATCGCTGGCGAAAGGGCAATGGACAAGCATTGATCTGCTTGCTTTGCTGGAATCGTGCCGAAGCATGGCGGGACTTGCCGCTATGAATCCGTATTCCTCTGTGATGCGCCGATTCTTAGACGATATGCTCCGCTATGGCGAATTGCAAGAAGACCGAGACGTACAGATAACAGCTGTGCAGATCGTCGGTATGGCGATGCGTATCGCGGTACACGACTACCCATCTGCCTTATCGATGCCGTATGTCACACCATTATCGCGGTTTGGCGGGAACCAAGCCTGGCGACAAGCAAGATTTCCCATGCTCTATGAAACGGGAGAAGGTAGGGTGCTGACAGCCGTTTGGCAAGTATTCCTCCTCTTGGAAAAAGAGCTCGAAGAAAATCGTTGGCAGGAGGAAGGAGACCTCTTTTATCCTATCTACGATACCTATCAAACGGCATATCCGCTCACCGAAAGAGAAGTGCTATTTTGGCGGTCGTTTTTTGCCTATCGTAAAAAAGTGAACGGCAAACCCATTCCGCGTAAAGTCGGCACACTGACGAGAAAAGAACGTGCCGACCTGCTCAGAACATAAAAAAGAACCTGCCATAAGGCAGGCTCTTTTTTGTTTATTTGGCTTTTGCACCCGTGAGAAGCTGCCCCACAAGCGGTACTTTTTTTGCGATGCGTTCTGCTGTCACGGCAAACAGAAGTGATGTGACAGCTGTCGCAAGATAGAGTGCGATGATCTTTTTTGTCGTCAGTACGACGCCCCAGAGCAGTGCCGTATCGCCGAAAAACGATAAGGCGAACGGATGGAACAGGTAGATGAAATACGAATGGTGACCGAGTGTTGAGAGGATGTTTCTCGCTATCGTCGGTATATTCGCGAACGTAAACAGGCGGAATAAGAAGAACGTCGCGCCTACTGTATAGACGAGTCCGACAGGGCTGAGCTGCTGTACCATATTCATTGCCGACTCGGGCGAGTAAGCAGGCGTTCCGCTAAGATACGCATAGAAGCGGCCGAGTATCAAAACGAGCGACAGGAAGCCGAGCGAGTAGATGAGCTTAGCGTGGTCCTTCAACCATGCGTAAACAGCTTGGTAATGAACGGCAAACGTCGCGCCGAGCAAGAAGATGAACAGGTAATGCATCGGCCAGAAATTGAGGCGATATTGGATGCATTGACTGAAGAAAGAACCGTCAAGCGGCACCGACCAGAGCATGACTGTCGACCAGTGATTGAACGCAAGCTGAAGGACGAACAGTCCTGCGAGCATCGGAATCGGGCGGGTGAGACGTTTCATACAGGCTATCCAGACAGGCATCAGCGCGTAGAACCATACCAAGATGACCATAAAATAGAGATGATATGAACCGAGTCCGAAGAAAACAGTCGTCAAAAGTGCGAATGGGTCCCACACGTTCCAGTCGTTAAAATTCATCGAATAGTGCAGTCGGTACAGAAGTGTCCAGACAAGGTATGGAATAAGAACAGTACGCAGTCGTCGTTTCATAAACGTGCCGTACGAAAACGGTGCGTGGATATCGAGCCGATAAAACAGCCCGAACGCGGACACGAAGAAGAATATCGGCACACTGAATCGTGATACGACTTCGAGAAGTGCGAACAGCTCAATGTTGAGGTCGGGATTCGACAAACTGAACGAGCCGACATGGATGCCGATCACGCCGAGCATCGCGACACCGCGGATATAGTCGAGCGCCGTCAAGCGCGTAGGTAATGACATAAATAAACTCCCCTCCATAGAAAGGCTATCCCTATCTATTCGCAAATAATAAACAGAATCCTGCCGTGTATATCCAATTTGGTGCAAAGATAATTTTGTGCATAGCAGGAAAAGTACGATGTGCGAAGAAATATCTATTATATCAATCGGACTAATTAGGGGGATTTTATAACGTGAATATGATAATGGTAAAAGTATTTGGTGCCTTGTTCGCCGGTGCTGCGGCAAAAATGTTCATCGTAAACGGCTTGGCATGGGTCGTCATCGACCTTGTCGTTTTGGGCATAGCATATTTGATCTTGAAACAACATCCGTACATTGACTTGAAAAAAGCAATGTCTTACTTGGGTGCTATCACCTTCATCTCGGTTTTGGTTGACCTCGGTATCATTGACGGTGCGCTCGGTAACATGGCCGTCCTTGCACTTCTCTTGTGGATGATGTTCGGCGATCGTTTGCTCTTGTTCGGTGACCGCTATCGTGTCGGCGGTCCGCGTGACCCGCGTAACAAAGCACTCTTGCAGCAACAGCAGAAACA
>JAFPBC010000067.1 GCA_017390595.1 Selenomonadales bacterium
ATATTCGGGCAAATACTGTCCGACAAGCTCTTCTATCGAATAATTGCCATTCGTCGCATCGACCAGATATGCCGCTATCATCACATCAAAGATATTTTGTTTTTCCGCATCCATCGTTTCCGTAAACGTATGATATACACGTTTCCAGTCATACGTTATCTTCTTGATGGAATCATCACTCAAAAGCGCACGCATCGTTTGAAAACCGTCTGCGTCACAGTCCCACCAACAGACATCCTCACCGTCAGCAACCGCTATCCCGACAGCTTCATATAACGGCACCTTGCCGTCTGTCACAAGCATGAACGCCATCTCTTTTTCTTTGCGAATACGCTCGGCAATCGCTTCAGCCACCTGCGCATCACTGTTGTAAGTGACCGTGATCGGTTTCGTCTCTTTCGTTTCCGTCTGCAAAAGAGGTGCAAACTTGCCGATAATAGTACGAAGCTCGAATCGTTCAAGCATCGGTTTTACTTTCTCCCATTCGGGCGCAAATGCAAATTCGTCAGGCACAAATTCGATCGGCATATCTCTCACGATCGTTGCCAATCGTTTAGACATGATCGCATCATCACGATACGCGAGCAAGTTTTCTTTCAGCTTTTTACCTTTTATCGAATCGACATGATCAAGTACCGCCTCGACACTTCCATACTCTTTTAATAGCTTGAGAGCTGTTTTCTCGCCTACGCCCGGTACGCCCGGAATATTATCGGACGAATCACCCATCAATCCTTTCATATCGATGAGCTGCTCCGGTCGAAGCTCATACTTCGCTTCAAATACCGCTTCATCGTACCAGTCTATCTCTGTCACACCTTTGCGTGTGAACATCACGTGTGTCGTCGGGCTCAACAACTGAAGCGCA
Source organism: Selenomonadales bacterium (assembly GCA_017390595.1). Taxonomy (GTDB): domain Bacteria; phylum Bacillota; class Negativicutes; order RGIG982; family RGIG982; genus RGIG982. Next base: position 869 of record JAFPBC010000067.1, read on the forward strand.
TCACGGTCTCCCGTCACGATGATCGTCTCATAACCTTGCGCCTCAGCCTTAGCAGACAACGTCCCAATAATATCGTCCGCTTCATATCCGTCTATCTCCAACACAGGAATATCGAGCGACCCGATCAGCTCCTGCACCGTCGCAAATTGCTCTTTCAGTTCGGTCGGTGTTGCCGAACGATTCGCCTTATAGCCTTCATAGACTTTTGTACGAAACGTAATACGGCTCTTATCGAACGCAACGGCCATCGCAGTCGGATGGGTATTCTCGACCAACTTGCAAAGCATCATTGCAAATCCGTAAATAGCATTCGTATATTCTCCTTTAGAAGACGATAAAATAGGCAGCGCATAAAATGCACGATGCATCAAACTGCTTCCGTCTATCAATATAAATTTTGGCAACATAACGATATTCCCCTTATTTTCATAGTTGTATAACTGTATATATATTAGCTATTTTACATAGAAAAACCTTCTCTCATAACGCGAAAAGCGTTTTTGCACAAATAAAAAAAGAATGCCCGTTAAGACATTCTTTTTCATCGTTATTTCGCTTGTCGCATTTCTTTGTCTTCTTCTTCGATCGCATGATACAGCTTGCAGAACGACCACGAAAGATTGATAGGTGTGATAATCGCTTTGAGCGGTACGAACAAGCCTGCTTCTTGGAGCGCTTTTAAAAAGACATTGAGCGAATTGCCCTGAAGGCCATCCATAACGAGCATCGGTTCAGTCATCGTCGTATCTTCTGTTTTCGTTTTAGCCGCACCGAATCCTTTGCGTCCGATGAGATGCCCCATCGTTTCCCCGATCATTTCCCGGGAAATCGTTTTCGTAGTGATCTGGTATTTTTTCGCGATCTCTTTGATCTTATCTTTTGATTCATCTAATTGATACATCATAACAAGTTTCTGTCCACGACTCATAGTTCATCTTCTCCTTTTTGTCACTTCGTATTCAAATATGTTTCAATACCATCTAAGAGCATATGACTGTTCTCTTCCAATTTGCGTTTCAAGATAGGCTCAACGAACATTGCCAACATCGGAATACCGAATGCGAACGATACATTAAGTGTGACCGTGCATCCATCCGCAGTATCCTCTACTTGCCAATTACCCGTCATCTCACTGAAATCGCCTTCGATCAATCGATACTCTATCCTCCGAGCTTCTTGGTCGTACATATCTTCTTCCGTCCATGTAAGTTTGCGTCCGTCCAGCGCAGCATCCCAACGCGTCTGCGCCATATGTTCCGCCCGCGAAAGAACCGTCAATCGTTCGATATTCTTCATGGACTCTACATATCGCTCCATATGACACAACTCTTCAAATACAGCATCCGCCGAACACGGTATCTGTTTTATCAATTCAAATGTCGTCATAGTCTTCCTCCATCTTTTTCATATTCCATATTTCTTCATCTGCAACAGAGCATCTCCCAAACGATCTATCACCATATCTACTTCTTTGCGCTGTATGATAAGAGGCGGTTCCAGGCGTATGATCGTAGGATTATTCAGCGTATATGCCACTATCACACCGCGCTTTATCAACTCTGACATCATCAGTCCCGCATGCCCCTCCGACGACAGCTCCATTCCGATCAGAAGCCCTCGTCCGCGCACATCGCGTATCAAGTCCGGATACTCTGCCATCAGACCTTGCAATCGTTTCAGCAGATACTCTCCCATATTCGCCGCATTTTCCGCAAGTCCTTCTTCTATCAATACAGTCATCGCCATATCAGCCGCCACACACGCAAGCGGATTACCGCCAAACGTCGATGTATGAAGAAACGGATGGTCAAAATACGGTCGCCATACATCTTCCGTTGCAATAAATGCACCGCACGGCATCACACCACCGCCGAGTGCTTTTGCCAGAACGAGAATATCGGGAACGACATCTTCACGTTCAACGGCAAACGCGCGTCCCGTACGCCCCATGCCCGTCTGTACTTCATCAGCTATCATCAACGCTCCGCACCTATCACACAACGCTCGTATCTCTCGAAGATATCCATATGGCGGTACGACAACACCGCCTTCGCCTTGTATCGGCTCAACGATAACGCCTGCAACAGTCTCGTCCAGCACAGATTCAAGTGCATCAATATCTCCGAACGGTATATGTATGATCTCATCGAGCATCGGAGCAAACGGTATGCGATACAAGTCACGCCCGCTGACACTTAATGCACCGAACGTCTTGCCGTGAAAACCACCCTTCATCGCAACGAATCGCTCACGCCTCGTAGCAAGACGAGCTGTTTTGAGCGCACCCTCTACCGCTTCGGTCCCACTGTTACACCAAAAACTGTATCGCAATCCTTGCGGCGTGATCATTGCCAGATGGCGGGCGGCATTTGATAACGCTCGGCTTAAAAAAACTTTCCCCGAAAGCGGCAATTCATCAAGCTGTCTTTTCACTGCGTTCACGATACGCGGATGACGATGACCGAAAGCAAACGTACCGTATCCTCCGAGACAATCGATATACTCCTTACCGACCGAATCATACAGATACATCCCTTCGCCACGCACCTCAACATGATCCATCCCCATGAACTCCAATAATCTCCCGACAGACGGGTTGATATATGACCGATAATTCTCTTTTACATAATTCTTCATGTTAAGCACCTTCCTCTATCTATTGCGATTAGTATATCGAAAGAAGCCTTATTTCATACATATTGCCAACAGATAAAAAAATACGGTACAATATCAAAT
>JAFPBC010000068.1 GCA_017390595.1 Selenomonadales bacterium
GCTTATTTCGATGTTCATCACAGCGCAGCTGACGAACCGTGTCGTAACGGGTTTCAATCATAAAAAGACGATCATGATCGTCTCCGAATCGGCACGCGAGATCGCCGACGAAATTATAGAAGAGCTTGGGCGAGGTGTAACGTTCCTCCATGGAGAGGGCGCGTTCACGGGACAGCCGAGACGAGTTATCTTTGTCGTCGTCAACTTGACGCAGATCGCGCGCATCAAGATGCTGACGGCCAAAGTAGACCCGTATGCATTTATGATCGTGCAGGACGCGTCGGAAGTCATGGGACGCGGATTTACGCTTCCCAAATCGCCGCCGAGAGTGCATCAGGCAGGAGATGGTGCGGAAAAATGAAGAAATGTGCAAAAAAAGCAGGACAAATGGCAGTTGTAGCATAATTTATACAAGATAAAGAGGAATTTGATATCTTGAGGCAGTGAGGCAAACAAATGAAGATCTTTCAAAATGATTGGGCTCCGCTGTTGGAAGCGGAGATGCAGAAAGACTATTACCAAAAATTGCGTACGATATTGATAAAGGAGTACAAAACGCGGACGATCTATCCCGATATGTACGATATTTTCAATGCGATGCACTACACGCCATATGATAAGGTAAAGGTCGTTATCTTGGGGCAAGACCCATATCACGGTCCGCGTCAAGCGCACGGGCTGAGTTTTTCGGTCTTGCCGGGGGTGGATGCGCCGCCGTCGCTCGTCAATATCTTCAAGGAGCTTGAGAGCGATCTTGGCTGCAGGGTACCGAACCACGGTTGTCTTAAACATTGGGCAGAGCAGGGCGTGCTTCTTCTCAACACAGTCTTGACGGTGCGCGAATATCAAGCGAACTCGCATCAAGGCATCGGTTGGGAGGAGTTCACCGACCATATCATTACGCTTCTCAATCAGCGTAAGGAGCCGATGGTATTTATCTTGTGGGGCAGACCCGCACAGCGCAAGCAGTCGATGATAACGAATCCCGATCATCTTGTCATTACCTCACCGCACCCAAGCCCGCTTTCGGCATATAGGGGCTTTTTCGGCAGTCGGCCGTTCTCGAAGGCGAACGAGTTTTTGGCCAAGCATGGGATGGCGCCGATCGATTGGCAGTTGCCGATGGAGGAAGAGATATCAAAATAAAAGCATCAAAAAAAGAATAAGGAGATGGGGCAAAGTTTATGTTGGAAAAATTGTTTCATATTAAGGAGCGAGGTTCCAGTGTCCGCACGGAGATGATCGCAGGGCTGACGACATTCGTAACGATCTCATACGTTATTTTTGTTATTCCGAACATGCTTTGTGATGCGGGTATGCCTAAAGAGGCTGCGATCGCAGCGACGATGTATGCGACGATCATGGCGACGATCTTGATGGGGCTTGTGGCGAACTATCCTGTTGCTGTTGCGCCGGGTCTCGGTATCAATGCGTTTTTCGCGTATTATGTTGTAGGCTTCTTGGGACTTCCGTGGCAGACGGCTCTCGGTGCTGTCTTCATTTCGGGCATGGTCTTTTTGTTGATGACATTTGGCGGTATCCGACAGGCTATCATACGCGCTGTTCCGCAGAATCTTAAGACGGCGATCGGTGTCGGCATCGGCTTTTTCATCGCGTTTATCGGTATGAAAAATGCAGGCATCGTCGTTGACGATCCCGCGACATTCGTGACGCTCGGCAATATCATGCACGGGCCCGCGATGCTTGCGACGCTCGGTGTCATTTTGGCAGGTGCCTTGATGGCAAAACGTGTGCAGGGTGCGATGCTGATCAGCATTTTTGTATTGACGGTCGCAGGTATGTTTATGGGAATTGTTCCTCAGCCGACAAGCATCAATGATATCGTCAGCTTTGACCTTCCGTCGCTCGGCGGTACGTTCATGGCACTCGATATCGCAGGCGCGCTTGAATTCGGTCTGTTCTCGATCATCTTTACGTTCACGATCGTTGAACTGTTCGACAATATGGGTACGCTCATCGGTCTGACGCGTAAAGCGAAATTGATGGATGAAAAAGGCGAAGTACAAGATCTTGACCGCGCACTTACGGCTGATGCTGTCGGTGCGGTAGCAGGTTCTGTAATGGGTACGACGACCGTTACGGCATATATCGAAAGTGCGACAGGTATCGCGGAAGGCGGTAAGACAGGCTTGACGGCATTCGTCGTAGCAGGCTTGTTTGCGGTAGCACTTTTCTTCGCGCCGCTTGTCGGTCTTGTGCCTGCGTACGCAACGGCACCTGCACTCATTCTTGTCGGTGCGCTCATGATCATGGAAGTACGCGGGATCGACTTTGACGATCTGACAGAAGGTATCCCCGCGTTCTTGACGATCGTTATGATGCCGCTTACGTTCAGTATCGCGAACGGTTTCGCGTTCGGTTTCATCAGCTATGCGTTCCTCAAATTGATCGCGGGACGCGCAAAAGAAGTTCATTACATCGTATGGTTGGTGGCGTTCGCGTTCATTGCGAACTTCTTCATGCGTATGCAGTAAGGGAAAGAAATTCGGAGGAATCAAACGTGGCAAAAAAGAAAAATAAAAACCAAGAGCAGACTTCTGTTTCGAAGAAGAACGGTCAAAGCAGTCAGAAGATGATGGATAAGAAGTTCTTCACGATCAGCGATATTCTCTTCTTGTGCATCATTATCTATCATGTATGCACGCGTGAATGGCCGGTAGGCGGTCAGCTTCAGAAGATCATGGACGTCTGCTTGGGCTTTGCGTTCGTATCGCTTATTATCAAGTGGTACGCTCTCTTGAAAAAATAATAGTTGTGTTGAAAGCAGCGTGCCTTGTGTCGGCGCGCTGTTTTCACGTTTGGGCTTCCTTTGGAATACGATGCGGTAAGGAGGGAGCGGGATGTTTTTGCGAGAGGTGTTTTTCAGTCAGCTATACCATCGAAAGGTGGAAGATGTGACAGGCAGACGGATAGGTCTTTTGCGAGATGTCGTCGTTTCTCTCGGCGGTGTGTATCCGACGGTCGTCGGACTCGGTGTCGGTGCGGGATCGTATATCCCTATCGAGAACGTCGCGGGCGGTATGGCGAGCGATGTATTCTGCGTGACGGCTGATGTGCGAAAAGAGCTTGCCGCGGGCGAGTATGAGGCGGCAAAGCTATTGCTGGATAAACAGGTGCTCGACTGTGCGGGCAGGCGCGTGTATCGGGTGAATGATATCGTGTTCGTATCGTACGGCAGAGAAGATGCGGAAGAGCGCTCTTGTTTCGCAGGTGTTGAGGTCGGCATCGGCGGTATCTGTCGTCGTGTGGGATTGTCGTATCTTGCGGGTCTGATGAAAGAGCGGCTCATCGGATACCATCGGCTTGCGATAGCAGATGAGGGCGATGTTCCGTTTTGTTTGAAATTGCGCTCGGAGCGATTGGGTGATGTGTCGGCAGATGATATCGGTGCGATCTGCAGGCAGTACGGACCGCAAAAAAGCAGAGCGTTTCTCAGAAAATTGCCTTGTGCGACGGTTTGCCATGTGTTGATGCGGATGCCAAAGGAGGAGCGCATGGGGATATTAGTCTCATTCGAGGAGGAAGAGCTGTTTCTCTTTCTACGTTCGATGTCGCGTGTTCAGAGAGACGCGGTGTGCAGGTCATTGCCGCGGTTTTGTCGGTATCGGCATGATGTGAAAGATGAGCGTGTACCATGAAGATGCGTGCGCGGTGTATATTGCTGATGGCGGTGATGGGGCCGGGACTCTTGACGGCGATGGCAGACAATGACGCGGGCGGTATCGCGATGTATATGCAGGCGGGCGGTGAATACGGATACGTGATGGCGGTCGTCGTGCTGATCAGTATCATTTGCTTGGCTGTCTGTCAAGAGCTGTCGGCACGAACGGGCGTTGCGAGCGGGCAGGGATTGGCGTCGCTCATTCGCGAACGATACGGTGTCGGGTGGAGCCTTTTTGTCATCGGGATATTGCTCGTGGCCAATGTCGGTACGACGGTCGCGGAGTTTGCGGGCATTGCCGTGATCGGCAGGCTTATTGGTCTCCCGGTGTGGCTGTCGGTCGGTTGTGCGGGCATCGTGCTGATGGGGATGGCTGTATGGTGTTGTTATCGCCGTATCGAGCGGATATTGCTCTTTTTATGCTTGTCATTCGGTTCGTATCTTATCGCGGGATATCATGCTGTGCCGTCAGGGGAAGATATCGTCGGAAGTTGTCTGCAAGCAGAGTTGACGGTTCCTTTTTGGCTGATGGCGATCGGTGTCATCGGTACGACTGTGACGCCTTGGGGGCAGTTTTATCTGCAATCGTCTGTCGTTGATAAAGGCATCGGCAGGGCGGAGTATCCGTATGTGCGGGCGGACGTACTCCTGGGCAGTTGCTTGACGGGTATCATCGCACTTGCCATCGTCTGCATCGGAGCAGATGCGTTTTGGCGAGTGGGAGCATCGTATACATCGCTCGCACAGTCGATAGACGCGCTTCGTCCGATCTTTGATGAGCGAGCGGAAATACTCTTCGGTGTCGGATTGTTCGGTGCTTCGTTTTTGGCGGCTTTTATTCTGCCGCTCGCGACGGCTTACGCGGTGTGCGAAGCATTCGGCCTGGAGTATGGGCTCGACCGCTCGCTCGGTGAAGCTCCGTTTTTTTTCGGAACATACGGCTTCGTGCTGATCAGCGGGATGGTCGGCGCGCTTTGTATGGCAGACTCGCTGTTTTTCGTCATCCTTGCGGCTCAGGTAGCCAACGGTATCCTGCTCTTGCCGATACTCTGTTTTATGGTCATGTTGGCAAGGGACGGAGATGTCATGGGCGCATACCAAAACAGCCACGCTCAAGACAGTGCCACGCTCTTTGTCTTGATGCTGCTTAGCATAACGCAAGCGGGACTACTGCTTGCGCTCTTCTGACGGCGAAAATACTTCCGTCACGTGCCAGACTTCGGTCGGGTGGTGCGCGAGATAGAAGAGGCGCGAGGAGCTGTCACTTTCATGATGCTTGACGGAAACGACAGCATTGCGGGCCGACTGATCGACGAGGCTTACGATGTCGCTCGGCTTGATGCCCCATCTGTCACCGTGATATTCGAGAAAATATGTGGGACTCGTCATCAGATACGCATCCGAATCGCGCTCGGCTTCGGCCTTTCCGTTTGCTTTTGTATGCGGTGTGCGCGCCATACCTGCCGAAGGCTCGTCGGTACGCGTCATATCGAGAGAACCTTCGTAGCCACCGGAGAAGTTTTGCTGTTTCATCGCGATCACTCCTTTTCGTTTTGCTTAGTGTGCGCGAATGCGGGCGGATTATTTACGGTAAATTTGACTAGCGAAGCAAAAAAGGATTTGGCATATCTGCGGAGAATATAAAAAAGATATGCAATTTTTAGATTGCTTGGTAGGAGTAATAGTATGAATATCAAACAAGAAGTCAACTTAATTTTGTCGGAGATCCGTCGCAGTCGTCCGCTCGTTCATCATTTGACGAATGCCGTCACGATCAACGATTGCGCGAATATGACGCTGGCTGTCGGTGCATCGCCTGTCATGAGCACACATCGCGACGAAGTGGCAGAAGTCGTACGCGCATCACGTGCGCTGGTGCTCAATATCGGCATGATCAGCGACCCCATCGAAGAAGCCATGCACATCGCAGGGACTGAAGCGAAAAAAGCGGGCGTGCCCATCGTGCTCGACCCTGTCGGCGCAGGTGCTACGCGTCATCGCTGCGACGTTGCGCAAAAGCTCATCACAAGCGTTCATCCGACCGTCATTCGCGGCAACATATCCGAGATGCGTGCGCTCCTCGGAGAAACATCTCACGCGTGCGGTGTCGACGCATCGGGTACAGAAGATGACGCGCTCGGCGTAGCTGTGCGTGTCGCGCAAGCCTTCGGCTGTGTCGTAGCATTGACGGGTGCGCGCGACATCATCACCGACGGCAAACAATATTATTGTCTGCAAAACGGACACACGATGCTCACCCGCGTCACGGGAACAGGTTGTATGACCAACTCGCTCATCGCCTCTGCTCTCGCCGTAACGAACAACGCGCTCGCGGCGGCAGTCGCAGGTGTGCTCATCATGGGACTTGCGGGCGAAGTCGCGCACAAGTCGCTCTTCGGCAGTGCCGCGGTCGGAGCATTCCGCGTAAAATTATTCGATGCCGTATTCGCGCTGTCGAGTATCGAGATCGAACAATATGCCAAAATAGAACAGGGAGAAACATTATGAAAACGAGAGAATTGACCGTTACCGCGCTCTTCGTAGCCATCGGCATACTATCGGCGCATCTGATATACTTCCCTGTACTCGTATCCAAGTGCTTTCCTGTACAGCACGCCATCAATATCCTGCTTGCGGTATTTCTCGGCACGAAATATGCCTTCGGGGCATCGTTCTTGACAGCGACCATGCGCAACCTCTTGGGAACGGGGACGCTTCTTGCGTATCCGGGCAGTATGTGCGGCGCGCTTCTGGCAGGCATCTTGTATGAACGGACACGCAGTATCTGGGGCGCGATCATCGGCGAGATCATTGGGACAGGCATCATCGGTGCCCTTCTCGCGTATCCGTTTGCCGACTATGTGCTCGGCTCGGATGTCGGCGCGTTTTTCTTCGTCGTACCGTTTATGATCAGCACCGTCGGCGGTAGTGTCATCGCATACGTGCTTTTGCTCACACCGATCGCATCGTATTTCAGACAACAGTTCGGAAAATAACAGGAGGAACTCGATGGATATCACATATTTTTATAACAGCGGGTTCGCGGTAAAAATAGGCGAGACCCTGCTCGTATTCGATTACTATGTAGATAGTGAAAAAAGGCTCCCCGAGCTCGTGAAAAGCGTCAAGAATGTCTACTTCTTCGCTTCGCATTGGCACGGCGACCACTTCAGTCCGAAAATATTCGCGTGGGAAAAAGAAACCGCCGCGTATATCCTGAGCGGTGACATCAGAGACTATGTCCCCGACACCTCGGCGCGCATCGTCTGGATGGATCCGTATGAGACAAAAACAGTCGACGACATCGAGATCAGAACCTTCGGCTCGACCGACGAAGGCGTATCGTTCGCCGTATCCGTCGGAGAAAAGACCATCTTCCATGCGGGCGACCTCAACTGGTGGCATTGGAAAGGCGACACCGAAGAAAACCAAGCCGAAGCCAAACGTATGTTCTTCGACGAAATGGAACGGCTGAAAGGCGAAACATTCGACGTATGCTTCTTCCCCGTTGATGCCCGACTCGAAGAATGCCGCGCGTGGGGCATACGCGAATTCTGTAAATACGTCACCACACCGCAAGTTATCGCCATGCATATCCACCAAGTCGCGTGGGCGGATACAGACGGCATCCTCAAACGCGACGGCAAACAACCTGCCGTATGGTGCCCGATGAAACAAGGCGAGACATTTCACGTAGATACGACCAAAGAATAAAGGAGAGAACAACATGAAAAAACTGACCTTTTTATTCGTTGCCCTTTTGGCATTCTTTCTCTTGAGCGGCTGCTCGGGAAATGCCGCCAACAGCAACAACTTGCAACGAACACAGACTCCTATGTTGCAAAACTCGCAAACCCCGACAACCCGATCGCGGTATTCCAGACGACCAAAGGAACCTTTGCCATCGAACTCTATCGTGACAAAGCTCCGAAAACAGCACAAAACTTCATCGACCTCACCAACAAAGGCTTCTATAACGGCCTCATCTTCCATCGCGTCATCGACGGATTCATGATCCAAGGCGGCGACCCGAACGGCAACGGCACAGGCGGCCCGGGCTACACCATCCCCGATGAATTCGGTGAAGGCCTTCTCCATTCGTCCGAAGGCATCCTCTCCATGGCAAATGCAGGCCCGAACACAGGCGGCTCGCAATTCTTCATCACACTTGACAAAACACCGTGGCTCGACGGCCACCATGCCGTATTCGGCAAAGTCATCGAAGGAATGGAAGTCGTCCGCTCGATCGGCAAAGTCACCACCTTCAGCGACCGTCCGATCTCGCCCATCATCATCAAAAAACTCACCATCGAAAACCTCAAATAACATGACAGCATACGTCTATATGCTCTCGTGTGCAGACGGCTCACTCTACACAGGCTGGACCAACGACCTTGCCAAAAGACTGGAGAATCACCAAGCAGGCAAAGGTGCGAAATACACCCGCGGCAGACTTCCCGTCACACTTGCGTACTACGAAACATACGAAACGGAATCCGAAGCACGCAAACGAGAATGTGCCATCAAAAAACTCACACGACAGCAAAAAGAAAAACTCATACAAACAAAATCGGAACAGATTGCAGACTAAGCAGTCTGTTCTTTTTTTATTCCGCAAAAAGATATTTCCAATGAAAAACCAATATTGTATTGATACAATTTGAAAAAAAGCTGAAAATCACTTGAAAAGGCATAATTCCATTGATACCATAAACGTATGATATTAGTGGAAACATGCCGAAAGGAGAAACCATGAACCAACAAAATATCAAACGAATACTTCTTGCGGGCATCATAGCCCTCAGCATATGCCTTCTTTTCACGATGCAGCAAAACACGCAGACGCAAACCGTAAGCGGCATCATCTCCATGGAAGAAGTCAAAGTCACCGCAAACGTAGGCGGAACACTCAAACAAGCCTACCATAACCAAGGCGACACCGTCAGACTGGGCGACATCTTATACGAACTCGACAGCCCCGAACTCACGGAAGAGATCGAAAAAGCCAAAACCATCGTCGCTCAAGTAGAAGACGACCTTCGTGTGCTCTCCGTACCCAACACAAACGTATCGAACGCAAGTGCAGAAGAGATCATATATCAACAAGCGGAAACCAAAGCAAAACAATTCCAAGACCTCTACGACCAAGGCGCCATCTCGCGAAAAATGCTCATCGAAGCACAAACGCAGAGAGACATCGCTCACCAAGCACTGCAAACAGCCCGCGCAAACGGAAGCATCGGTACATACGGAGCAGGCGACCCTGCCGTCATCGCCATGAAACAAGAAGAACTCACACACGCTCGGCAGAACCTCGAAGCACTCGAACAGCAAAAAAAACAGCTCATCATCACCAGCCCGACAGACGGCATCATCGCCAACCAGATATACCAAGTCGGACAGCGCGTTGAAAACGGATACCTCATCGCAAACATCGCCGTCAAAGCCAACTGCACACTCACCGCATACGTAACA
>JAFPBC010000069.1 GCA_017390595.1 Selenomonadales bacterium
ACGGAGGGAGAGAAAAACACAGATTATCGTATTGCTGTCTCTCCCTCAGTCTGCGTTGCAGACAGCTCCCTCGCAGAGGGAGCCATAGATAGGAGTAAGTCCAAAAGCATCGTGGTATTTCCCGCCGACTTGAAACGATTTTCGCGAAGGGAATCCCGCGAAATCAGCGTAGCAGCTTTGGCGAGACTGTTTGAGCGTAGCGAGTTTCGAAGCCATGCGGAGCAAGATGAGCGGTGATGTACTCGAAAATCTTTCACGGAGGATGGTTTCTTTGGTTCGTTTCTTTGACAGCAAAGAAATGAACAAAGAGGGAGAAGAAATGAAACAGCGACCAGACTTCCTTCGTCCCTACGCCACCAAGAAAAGTAAAAGAGAAGGGAAAATCAAACTATTGCCGCCATACGCACGGTAAGCCAAAACAAAAAACACCTTACCTCCATCCCCCCTCACACACGCAAAAAGCCCCGCTCTTTTTGCAGAGCAGGGCTTTTGTCGTATAGCGATGTCTCACTATGATATTACAGTTTTTCGATAGCGGAAATTTTGCGTTTATCAAACAGAGCCGTACCGAAGAATACGAGCAGGCTGACGACCCATTCCTGATAGATGAGCTGCGGAAGGATATGCGTTGCCGGGCAGAATTTCCACAGGATGAGCGTGATGATACCTGCGGCGATGGCATTGAACGCGGCACTCTTACGGCAGAGATGCGGCGCGAACATCGTAACGAGGATGATCAAGCTGAACGGCGCGAGGAGCGAGAGACCGATCATGAGCGTTGCGATGATACCGCTGATGGTGAGCGCAAGACCGAGCGTGAGGATACCGAGAAGCACAACGAGGATCTTCGTGATGCGGACGAGTTTTTCCTGGCTTGCGTTCGGGTCGATGGTACGCGCGTAGATGTCGTTCGAGAAGAGCGTAGCCGAGCTGAGGAGCAAGTTGCACGCCGTCGATACATCGGCTGCCCACAGAGCCGCGAGCGTAAGACCTGCGATGATCGGATCGAGCTGCATGATAGTCATCGGAAGGGCAAGCGCAGGGCTGACATCGGGGAAGTTGATACGTGCGATAACGCCGAGGAGCGCGCAGATGAAACCGACGGGAAGCATCAACAGACCGCCGTAAACGAAACCGTTACGTGCCGTTTTGGCATCTTTGGCACCGAGGGATATCTGAATGATACTCTGGAGCGAGAGGTTGACTGTGATAAGAACAACGATCCAGCTGATGATCGTCATGAGGCCGACACCGTCGATGAAGCTGAAGAACGGTGCGCCTTCGGGAAGACGGATAGCGATATTGTCGAGACCGCCGTTCATCGAAACACAGATGACAGTCGCAACGATAACACCGATGTACTGGAGCGCGACGTTAAGGAGATTCGCCAGCGCGCTCGACCACATACCGCCGATCGACGTAACACCGATGAACACGATCGCGCTCGTGATCATACCGCCTTCCAAGCTGAAGACATCCGGCATGAGAGCGCAGAGGATAGAACCGCCAGCTACATACTGAAGCGACATGATCGTGAGCTGGATAAGGATCTGACAGAAGATACCGACGATCATACCCGGCTTGTTGTAATGACGGCCGAGCATCTCGGGGATCGTCGTAATATTGATCTTGCGATAGCGTTTCGCAACGAGAAGACCCATCACGATAGCGCCGATACCCCAGGCAGTCGTATACCAGCCTGCCGACAAGCCGACCTTATATGCCTGCTCGGCAACACCGATGGTAGACGCGCCGCCGACCGCAAGACCGACGATGGTGACCATGATGAGCGGTGTCGTCAGCTTACGACCCGCGAGAACGTAATTGGCGACCGTACCTTTCGCAAGATGCTGTGCGTAATAACTGATAGCGAACAAGAACACGATATAAAGACAAACGAGAACAACTTGGATACTCATGATATCCCTCCTAAGAAATGATGTATGACGAGTCAGGATCGGGCACGGGTATAAAAAAATCGCCCCTATCGCTAGGGACGAACATCAGCCGTGGTACCACCCGAATTTAACCTGAACGAATGAAAAAAGCAATAAAAAAAGGCACCTCGCAAGGGACGAATTCTCTCCGCGGTACCACCCTAATCAAATCTGTTCAGATTCTCTTGACGGTCGATAACGAGACCAAACGGTAAGGCCTACTATCAGTTCAGCCGACAGCTCGGGAAGGAACTTCCGCAGCCACCTCCCTCGGCTCACACCACCCGCCGAGTCTCTGAAAGAAGAATGAAAGCGTACTTTATTCCGTCATTGCCTGTGTCATATATACGTTTATTATAGCGACCAAAACAAAAAGTGTCAACCTGTTACATCGAGAAAAATAAAAAAATTATCACACGACTTAGAAAAAGAGGAAAAACGGCAGTTGGGAATGATATTTTAAAGGCATATGGCTGTTGTGACGGTAATAGAAAGTCGCTCGCGCGGTATTGCCGCTATCGTTGCGGTGGCGGGCGGTCGCTATGCGGTGTCTACTCTGAATGGAAAAATGGCTGACGGGCTCTCGGCGTGCGGACATACAAAAAGGACAGACCGCATCTCGTCTGCACGATGGGAGGCAGGCATACAAAAAGGACAGACCGTAAGGCCTGTCCCTTGTATGCGTGATATTATTTGAGTGCCGCTTTGACTTCGTCTGCGGAGTTGGAGAAGATCATCGTGGAGAAGTAATCTTCGATGGTCTCTGCGCGGCGGATGAGCTGTACGGAGCCGTCTTCTTTGAGGAGAAGCTCTGCACTGCGGAGCTTGCCGTTGTAGTTGAAGCCCATTGCGTGGCCGTGCGCGCCTGCGTCGTGGATGACGATGGTGTCGCCGATGTCGATCTTCGGCAATGCGCGGTTGATGGCGAATTTGTCATTGTTTTCGCAGAGCGAGCCCGTGACATCGTATACGTGGTCGAGCGGTGCGTTTTCTTTGCCGATGACGGTGATATGGTGGTACGAGCCGTAGAGCGCGGGACGCATGAGGTTCGCCATGCACGCATCGAGGCCGATGTAGTTTTTGTACGTTTCTTTTTTGTGGATAGCTTTCGCGACAAGGTAGCCGTACGGGCCTGTGATGGAACGGCCGAGCTCGAGCGCGATCTTAAGTGGGCCGAGACCGCAAGCAACGATCGTGTCGTTGTATGCTTGTTCGATACCTCTTCCGACATATTCGAGGTCTACTGCCGTATCTTCCGGACGGTACGGGATACCGACGCCGCCGCCGAAGTTGACGAGCTCGATGTCGATGGCGAGTTTGTTTTTAATTTCCACAACAAGGTTGAAGATCATCTGTGCCGTTGCGATGAAGCAGTCGGGGTTGAGCTCGTTCGAGATGACCATCGTATGAAGACCGAAGCGTTTCGCGCCTTTTTCTTTTGCGATGCGGTATGCTTCGAGAAGCTGGTCGTGCGTAAGACCGTATTTTGCTTCTTCCGGTGTGCCGATGATGGTGTTGCTCGATTTTTGGAGCGGGCCCGGGTTATAGCGGAACGAGATCATTTCGGGAATGCCTGCGTGTTTTTCGAGGAAGTCGATGTGCGTGATGTCGTCAAGGTTGATGACAGCGCCGAGCGAGCGTGCTTTGACGAACTCGTGTGCGGGCGTGTCGTTCGACGTGAACATGATGGACTCGCCTTTGATGCCTGCGAGGTCGGCAAGGATGAGCTCGGGGAGCGAGCTGCAGTCCGCGCCTACGCCTTCTTTGGCAAGAAGCTCGAGAAGTGCGGGGGTCGGAGCTGCTTTGACTGCGAAATATTCTTGGAACGAAGGTGCCCAGGAAAATGCGCGCGTGAGTCGGCGCACGTTGGCTACGATCGCTTTTTCATCGTAAATGTGGAACGGGGTCGGGTACTGTGCCATGATCTCCGCGAGCTTCTCTGCGGAAAACGGGATCGTTTTTTCTGTCATTGTAGATATCCTCCATCTCTCTTATCTGGTCTATATGGACAAATGTAATTTCTGCTTATACCATAATATTTTATCAAGCGGAGAGGGGGTTTGTCAATGTGGGGGGAAGGGGCGCGTAGAGGGGATATGCTTACGCTGATTTTGTATTGTTTCTGCGTATTGAAATCGCAAGTCCTTCCTTTAGCGTAATAGACAGCTTCTCCCTTCTCTTTAACTTTCTTTGTCAGCAAAGAAAGTTACAAAGAAACTGCATCGCTCTTGAAAAAGGACTGTTATCTACTGCCATCACTCTGATCCTTTTTCAAAGGCGATGGTTGCTCCGCTGATAGCTTAGGCAAAGTCGAGAGGGGAACGGATTGATGATCGCATCATCAATCATCTCTTATTGTTTCCATTCCCCCTTGCAGAAAGCTGTCATCTGCGTTCCGCGCTTTTTGAAGCGGTCGAGACCGTTATAGCGAAAGATAGCGTCCGCTTCAACTTGCGCGCGCCTTTTTTGTTACTTTTTGGGGCGAGCCAAAAAGTAAGAGGAGAGGGAAGAGTAAGCAATGGTGAAAAAGAAGGCTTTGCGAGTTTGAGGTCACGTCCAAGAATCGAAGATGATTGGCTAACGTGACCCATGCGATAGCGTCCCGAGAAGTGAGCGATAGCGAAACTGATTGGCTAGACGCGAACCGTCAATACGCACCACATAAAACAAAATAATACCAAAAACAAAAAGCCCCGCAGGGTCATTCCCTTGCGAGGCTTTGCTTTTACTTATCAACC
>JAFPBC010000070.1 GCA_017390595.1 Selenomonadales bacterium
AAGGCCTTCTTTGCGTGTGCGATACGGAATGATACAGATGCCTTCATCGCCGAATACTTGGAATACTTCGTCTAATTTATGTTTGAAAAGAGAGTTCCCCGATACGGGATTATATACCAATACGATCTTACGCATATCGTTACCTCCTTATCAAAATACGCCTATACGGCAGAATAATCTTGTCAATTTATCACCGACATACGGCACGCCTGCTACGTCTTCACGGCGGATCATACCGAGCATGAATAGGACACCTGTATAGACGAGACTGCCTGCAAGTGCCGATACAACGGTCATCACAGCGGTGCTGTCCGATGTTACTGCCAGAGCGTTATAGACAGCATAGATACTGACTGCCATGACGAATGCGGCGGCGGCCGTTTTGACCGATTCGGTCAAGCTGATGCGATAACCGATATAGCGATGGATGAAATATAGGTTCATCACAGCCGCCAGTCCCATATATACGGTCGTTGCCAGCGTCGCCCCAAGTATACCGAGTGCGGGAATCGCTGTCAAGACCCAGTTGAGACCGACTTTGGCTACGGCGGCAACTGCCATATTGACGAGCGGTACGGTCGTATGCCCGAGACCTTGCAGGATACCTGTTGTAACTTGATGGATACCAAGAAATACGATGGCCGTTGCGAGATAGCCGACGACAGGCCCTGCGAGCGGAGCATTGTAGATGAGAGTAGATATCTCCGTATGGAGCATGAATACCAAGATAAAAGCAGGGAATGTGATGATGGTCGTGATACGCATCGCCGCCCCTGTACGGAACATGATACGCATCTTATCACCAAGGGCTTTTGCTTCCGAGATGGCAGGCACGAGACTGACTGCCAGCGCCGCGGTCAAGATCGTTGCCAGATTGGTGAGCGGTACTGCCATACCTGTCAGATAGCCGAAATATTCCGTTGCTTCGGCTACGGTAAATCCCGCGACTTCCAATCGCATCGGCACGATCATCAAGTCGAGATTGGCTACGAGAGGGAGCATCAGGCTCGATGCCGATACGGGAAGCGCCAACCAGAATATCCGTTTGATGATCTTTTCGCAGGAGTCGCCTTTCGCATCGCCCGCTTTTTGTTTCTGCGATGCGACTTCTTCCGCAATTTCGCGTTCCAATTTGCGATCATAATAGAGAAGTACGACAAAGCCTGCGACCGCGCCCGCAAACGCACCGAGACTTGCCCCTGCCGCGGCATATTCGAGCCCCGACGGCAGAAGCATATACGCGAATAGCACCATCGTGATGACGCGGAATACCTGTTCGACGATCTGCGATACGGCTGTCGGTGTCATGCGTTGCCACCCTTGCAAGTAGCCGCGATAGCTCGACAGCATCGTGACGAAGAAGATGGCAGGCGCAAGTGCTACGATAGCATAATATGCGCGAGGATCGCGAATGAATCTCTGATCGATGAGCCATTCTGCCCCGAAATACGTTGCCACGCTGAACAGTATCCCCGTTATCGTCAGAATGGCAAGCGAGATGCGAAAGATGCGCCTTGCACCCAAGATATCACCGAGTGCCAATCGCTCTGCCGTGATGATGGAGATGGCGACAGGGATCCCTGCCGATGAGATGCTGAGTGCCATGAGGTAGATGGGAAATGCCATCTGATAGAGACCGATCCCTTCCCCGCCGAGGATACGCGATACGAATATCCAATTGAGCGAGCCGATGATCTTCACCACGATACCTGCTGCTGTTAAAATGAATGTACCTTTATAAAAAGAGTCTCTGCTTACCGGCATCGGATAAAAATCACCTCCCGAAAAAGTTGTTATTTAAAAATCGCTCGTTTTGGCATATAATAAGGGTATAATATCTCCTTGCAAAGAAGGTATCGTTATGGTCATCCCTCATCTTGAATTCAACGTGAACATCGGTCGCCAGAAGCCCGAGAGCATCATCAATACGGCGGCGAAATGTCCGTTCTGCGATCGCAGTCATCTCACGGATATTATCGACTGTGAAGATGCGCTTATGCTGATCAAAAATAAATATCCCGTTCTTAAAAACACGCTCCAGACCGTCCTGATCGAGACGGATGAATGTATGTCGGAGCTGTCTCTCTATACGCCCGACCACCTACATCACCTGTTCCGCTTCGCCTTCCGTCATTGGCTGGCGATGGAATCGTCGGGTGACTGGCGGTCGGTACTGTTCTTTAAAAATCACGGCCCGTTATCGGGCGGTACGATACGACATCCGCATATGCAGATCGTCGGCCTCAAGGACGTCGATTATCACGACGCGCTCGACCCATCCATCTTCGAAGGTATCACCCTGCTCGAAGAAGACGGCGTCCTTCTCAACTTGTCATCAAAACCGCGTATCGGCTTTTCCGAGTTCAATGTCATCACGAAGGATACCGAAAAGACAGACCGATTTGCAGACTACGTGCAGGCCGCCGTTTACTACATCTTGTATGAATTCCCCGGCCGCAGCTGCAGCAGCTATAACTTGTTCTTCTATCATCATAACGAACAGTATATCGCCAAGATCATGCCGCGTTTCGCAACGAGCCCGCTGTTTATCGGATTCGGACTTCCGCAAGTCTCGAACCAGCTTGAGGCTGTTGCCGAGCATTTCAA
>JAFPBC010000071.1 GCA_017390595.1 Selenomonadales bacterium
GAGCAACTGGGGCACGTATATCTGGGCAGTCAACAGCGGATATATCGTCGAGACGAGCCTCGGCTACTATATCAACCCGCTCGTCAGCGTCGCGCTCGGCGTATTCATCTTCAAAGAAACGCTCAGCCGTACCAAAAAGATCGCGTTTACCATCGCGGCCTGCGGTATCCGCAATATGACATACCAATTCGGCGAGATGCCGTATATCGCGCTCTACCTCGCCTGCTCGTTCGCCGCCTATGGTGCGCTCAAGAAGTACGCGCGCCTCGATCCGTATGTCGGCATCGCGCTTGAGACGCTGTTCGTCACACCGCTCGCGCTTCTGTACATCATACATCTGGCAGACATCGGACAGTCGCACTTCACGTTCGATGATCCGATGCGCACACTCTTCCTCATCGGCGCGGGTGCCGTAACAGCCATACCGCTCGTCCTCTTCGCGCGCGGTATCAACACGCTCCCGTTAAACGTCGTCGGCTTCCTCCAATACTCCTCGCCGACACTCGCGCTCATCATCGGCGTATTCCTCTACGGAGAACCGTTTACGCCAACGCACGCCGTCAGCTTCTCGTTCATCTGGCTCGCGCTCTTTATCTTCAGCGGTAGCGAATGGCGCGCCTACCGACAAAGCAAAAAAGGATAGATCAACACAAGAAAAGCCTGCTTCTCATATCGGAGAGGCAGGCTTCGTTTTTTGGGGTTGGGCGGTTCTGTCATTCGCGAAAAGGTATCTCGTACATCACGGATACATCATGCCTTCTTCGGTCTCGTCAGACCGAGATAGATAGCAAGCGACCGTTTTTTGATATTGAACGGATAGTCTTTGCCAAACAATATCTGTCCGATATTATCTTTTATCACACGCTCGAACGGCGTTGTATCCATATCCGCACCATCTTCGCAGATGCGTCTGACGATCTTGTTCGCCGACTCGACGATATGGCACACACCGACAGCAGGATACACCTTGCGGTATCTTTCATAGCGGTATTCTGCCAAGCGATGCATAGACAGGAGCTTGTCTAAGGAGATATTGCCCGTCAGAGAGTTCGGGCGGAGCATATAGCGGTACAGCGTTTTGGGCAGATAGACGAACGTACTCGGTCTGAGCATCAGTTCTGTCAGCAGTTCAAAATCTTCTCCGTAGCTGCTATCCTCGTTGAATCTGAGTTCTCCGTACAGGGCACGTTTTATCACCTTGTTCCACAGATGACTTCTGACATATCTGTCTTTTGCCAGCTCGCATACGAACGTTTCCTTGTCGATGCGGCCTTCCCGAAACATCGGTACCGACTTATGCTTCATCTTCGCCATATCCGTACCGACAGAATAGTTGTAATATATCACATCGGGCGAATCGTATCTGTCTATCGCCTTGAGGACCGCAGACATATGATCGTCTGCCAGCTGATCATCGGGATCGCAGAACAGCACATACTCTCCCCGCGCCATATCGAGCCCCGCATTGCGCGCACTGCTGACACCGCCGTTCGGCTTGTGTATCACGCGAACATACGCGGGATGCTTCTCGGCGAACGCATCGGCTATCTTTCCGCTGTTATCCTTCGTGCCATCATCTACGAGGATGACCTCCGTGCCGTCGCAGAGATTCTTCTCAAGCGAAGCGAGAAACCGCGGTATTTCTTTTTCCACACCGTAGATCGGCACACATAAGGACAACTTTATCATGATGATCCCTCCGAGAATCTTACTCTTTTTTATAATACCATAATAACGGCTGATATACCATAACAGTATGCGCCGTTCGCTATGATGGTAAGAAAATGCTCGCCTCTCGGCAGAGGATTTTTCGTTGTAACAAGGCGTTTTTTCGCGTGCTACTCGCCAAGTAACATAAGAAAAAAGAACGCAGTTACGGCGAAAAAGACTCGCCGAGGGGTAGAGGAATTTTGAATTTTCTCACGAATATGATATAAAAGTGAGATTCCCTAACAGATGAGGAGAGATTGATATGACAGTAGCAGACTTGATCCGCGAAGGTTACGGCAATGAAGAAGACTTCAACTGCGCGGAAAAAATTTTGAACGGCGCGAATAAAGCATACGGCCTTAATTTGTCGAAAGAAACGCTCAAACTCGCGGCAGGTTTCGGCGGCGGTATGGGCATCGAAAGCACGTGCGGCGCGCTCACAGGCAGTGTTATGGCACTCAGCCATATGTTCGTCAAAGAACGTGGTCACGAAGGCCCGCGTATCAAAGAATTGACGCAGGAGCTGTTCTCCACTTTTGAAGAAAAAATGGGTAACATCATGTGCGCTCCGCTCAAAAAAGACTACCGCACCGAAGAACTCGGCTGTAAAAACGTCATTCTCGCGGCGGCAGAAGTACTCGACGCTATCGTAGAGCGCGAACTGAAAAAAGACGCCGAATCGGCTGAATAATACCCTCGCATAACGAAAGCCCTTGCCTTGTGTGGCAGGGGCTTTTTTCTGTTCGTATGTACTTCTTATGCTTCGCCTTTGCTTCCGTAGAGGGCGACCATGCTTTCGGCGAAGGTGCGGTATTCTCGTCGTTCTCCGCGGTGGGTCTCAGCAAGCGCGGCAGCGACGGCACCTCCGATGCCCGAGCCGTCTCCTGCCCATACGAGGTCTGCTGTGGCTTCGACATCGGCAAGGCCTTCGGCGAGGACACGTTCGACTTCTTTGGCGTACATGGGCATTTTGCCGAAGAGGGAGCCGTCAACGGCGATGGTATGATGCTCGGTATGGCTCGGGTCGATGACGTCGAGGATGCCGA
Source organism: Selenomonadales bacterium (assembly GCA_017390595.1). Taxonomy (GTDB): domain Bacteria; phylum Bacillota; class Negativicutes; order RGIG982; family RGIG982; genus RGIG982. Next base: position 2,757 of record JAFPBC010000071.1, read on the forward strand.
GGTAGGTGCAGGCTACCATCTGCGCGGAGCGTGCGACGACGGCGCGGGTGAGTCTGCGTAAAAAGGCGCAGTCGCTCTGCGAGATGCGTGTGCCGGTTCTGCGTTCGATGAGGTCTGCGGTGCGAAGCGACTGACCGCCGTCGTTTAAGATGAGGCCGAGGTCTTCGCCTGTCAGCTCCGCTCCCGCGCGCAGGCAGTCGAGCTTATCGGCGGCGGCGAGGGTGACGATCTTGCCCAAATAATGGCCTGCGCTCATTTTTTCGAGCCGCTGTTCGTTCGGGGCAAGGCTCATTTGGTCGAGCGCGAGGTCGTATTCCGTTACGGGGAGGCCGTCGAAGTTGCCCGATTCGAGGTTATATATCATGCCGTCGGGGAGGACTGCCGCTGTGTTGTGACCTGTTCCGCAGATGGATCCGATGGTCGTGTCGGGGGCGCGATAGGCACTGGCAAGGAGCGTGCCGACGGTGTCGTTGATGATGGCGACGGGTCGCACGCTGTCTGTGCCGCGACGGGCGAAGGCTTCGGCTAAGAGCCGGTTGACTTTTTCGCCGACGACGCCTTTGACGGCGAATTCTTTCGTCCACTTGATGAGACGCGCTTCTCCGACAGAGAGCTGCTCCGCGGGGAATGAGAAGGTGTGTCCGAGGGCGACGGTCTTTTGGTCGGGTACGACTGCCAGGATGAGGTCGGCGATGATGCCGAAGAGGTCTTTGGCTTCGACGTCTCCGCTCGTATAGTCGAGGCTTCCCACTCGGCGAAGGGACATTTTTTTCATACGCAGGATGTCGGCTTGTCCGTTTGCGAGCCGTACGGTCATGGCGCGTACGTTCGAGCCGCCGAAGTCGAGCGCGAGGTAGTCTCCGCACTCCGTACCGCTCGGGCGCGGCAAAAAGGACGGCAGACATTTGAGAGAGCTTGCCTCTCCTTCCATCTTGGCGATGAGGGCTTCGGCGAAGTTTCGGCGAATGCGTTTTCGGTCATCTTTCGTCAATATAAAACAGTCTTCTATCATGATGGCTGGTTCCTCCTTTGGTAGCAGGTACAAAAGAAGCCGCAAAACGCGTATGCGCTCTGCGGCAGTCTGTTACCGCTCTCAGCGGAATTTTTTCGGCAATACTTCGAGCCAGTATCCGTCGGGGTCGGTGATGAAGTAGATGCCCATTGCTTTGTTTTCGTAGCAGATGCAGCCCATTTCGGTATGGTGTGCATATGCCGCGTCAAAGTCGTCCGTCTCAAAGGCGAGGTGGATCTCGTTTTCGCCGAGGTTGTACGGCTCGGTGCGGTCATGGAGATACGTCAGTTCGAGCTGATGCGGCGTCTGGTTGCCGTCACCGAGGTAGACGAGCGTGAAGCCGGGGCATTCTTTTCTGCGGACTTCGGTAAGACCGAGTGCTTCTTCGTAGAATTTCATACTGCGGTCAAGGTCGAGTACGTTGATGTTGTTATGCAAAAATTTGAATTTCATCGTGGTATCCCTCCAAGCGTTGTTATCGTTTGATTCTACGCAGGCAGGCGATTTTCCTGCCCATGCAATGCGAGGTGTGCGGTCTGCACGTTCTGACGAGCGTCTCTGCCCGTGCGGCGCGGGGTGTGCGGTCTGCACGTTCTGACGAGCGTCTCTGCCCGTGCGATGCGAGGTGTGTGGTCTGCACGTTTTGACGAGCGTCTCTGCCCGTGCGGCGTGGGGTGTGCGATAAGGCCCTTTCCTGCCTGCATCGCCCGACACGCTATTTTCCTGCGCGCGCCTTTTCTTCGGCGATGCGCTCGGCGAGGTCTTCGAGGTATTCCCATCGCTCCATGAGATATGCGAGGTGCGCTTCGACTTCTTTTTGCCGTGCGGCGAGGTCCGCGATCTGGCCGTAGTCGCTTCCCGCGACGGTCATGGCTTTGGCAAGGCCTTCAAGCTCGCTTTCGGCTTCGGCGATGCGTGCTTCTATCGTTTCGTATTCGCGTTCTTCTTTCCACGTGAACTTGGTCGCTTTTTGTTTCGGTTGTTCGGCTTTCTTTTCGGTGCGCGGTGCTTGCGTTTCTTTTTCGCGTGCTTTGCGTGCCGCTTCGTATTCGTCGCTGTATCCGCCGTTGTACGGACGGAAGATGCCGCTACCGTCGTAGGCGAAGATGTGGTCTGCCATCTTATCGAGGAAGTAGCGGTCGTGCGATACGGTGATGACGGCACCGGGGAAGTCATCTAAAAATGCTTCGAGCACCATGAGCGTCTGGATGTCGAGGTCGTTCGTCGGCTCGTCTAAAAGGAGGATGTTCGGCGCGCCGATGAGTAATCTCAGAAGGAACAGTCTGCGTTTTTCACCGCCCGACAGCTTGGCGATAGGCGTCCATTGGAGGTGCGGCGGGAAGAGGAACTGTTCGGCAAGGCGGGCGGCGGAGATGGTCTCGCCGTCCGCGGTGGTGAAGTAGTTGGCTTCTTCGCGGATATATTCGATGGCACGGAGTCTATCGTCCATGCCCTCGGTTTCCTGCGTGAAGTAGGCAAGCTTGACGGTCTCGCCGTGGGTGACGGTGCCTGTATCGGGGGCAATTCTTTTCGCGATGAGGTCGAGGAGCGTACTTTTGCCTGCGCCGTTCGGTCCGATGATGCCGAGGCGGTCGTGACGACCCACGATGTAGCTGAAGTCCTTGACGACAAGCTTATCGTCGTACGTTTTCGATACGTTCTCAAGCTCTATCGTTTTGCGGCCGAGGCGAGAGGAGCCTGCTTTGATGACCATTTCTGCCTGTACGGTCGGTGCGTCCTGCGATTTGAGGTCTTCGAACCGTTGAAGGCGCGCTTTTTGTTTGGTGGAGCGTGCCTGCGCGCCGCGGCGTACCCATGCGAGCTCATTTCTGAGGAGGTTCTGTCGTTTGCGCTCGCTTGCCTGTGCGAGCTCTTCACGTTCGGCTTTTTTCTCGAGGAATTCCGAGTAGTTGCCGCTGTATGCGTATACTTTGCCATTGTCGATCTCGAGCATACGTGTCGCGACGCGGTCGAGGAAGTAGCGGTCATGCGTGACCATGAGGAGCGCGCCTTTTCGGCTCGCGAGGTATGCTTCGAGCCATGCGATGGTGTCGTTGTCGAGATGGTTGGTGGGCTCGTCCAAGATGAGAAGGTCGCTCGGCGCGATGAGGGCGCGTGCGAGCGCGACACGTTTTTTCTGCCCGCCCGAGAGGTTTTCGATCGTCTGCGAAAAATCGGTGATGCCGAGCTTGGTAAGGACGGTCTTGGCTTCGCTCTCAAGCTGCCATCCGCCCGCCGCGTCGACGGCACTTGCCGCTTTCATCAGTTTTTCTTGTACGCGCGCGTCGTTTTCGTTCATCGACGCTTCGATGACAGCTTCTTCGTATTCGCGGACGATGCGGAATACGGAGGTGTCGGAGTTTAATACCTGCCCGAGGATGGTGTCCTTTTCGTCGAAGTCGGGGTCTTGCGGGAGGTATTCGATGACGAGGCCTTTTTTCGTCTGGATGTCGCCTTCTTCGAGCGGCTCCGCGCCTGCCATGATCTTGAGGAAGGTGGATTTCCCTGTGCCGTTGACGCCGATGACGCCGATCTTGTCGCCTTCTTCGATGCCGAAGGTCACGTCACCGAAAAGCCGTCTTGTACCGTAGCTTTTGCCTACATTTTCTACCGTTACGAGTACCATGATGTATCTTCCTTTGCTGTGAAAAGTATGGTTACGAAGGTGCGGGGCGGATGTCCGTTTTCCGCGAAATGCCTGCCGTTCCTGCAAGGCGACCGCAGGTGACTGCCCTTTTCCCTATAAAAAAGACCCGCCTCCCGTCAGGGCGCGAGTCTTGTCTGTTATTCTTCTTCCGATCCTTCGGTCGGGTCTTCGTGTTTGACGATGCCGACGCGAGTGATACGCATATCGTCCGTTTCTTCGACGGTGAAGGTGCAGTTTTCCGTTTCGATCGTGCGACCGACTGTCGGTGTTTCGCCGATCTCGGCATACATCCAACCGCCGATGGTGTCGAACGTTTCCGAGTCGAGGTGCGTGCCGACGAGCTCGTTGACTTCGTCGATGAGGAACAGCCCGTCTACGGAGTAGTTGCCTTCCGCGCGGCGTTCTACTTCCTTGCGTTCTTCGACGTCGAATTCGTCTTGTATCTCGCCGACGATCTCTTCGATGATATCTTCTACCGTCACAAGACCTGCCGTACCGCCGTATTCATCGACGACGAGGGCGATCTGTGCGCGGTTTTTCTGCATGAGTTTCAAAAGGTCGCTGAGCGGCATCGATTCGGGGACTGCCAGCATATCGCGGACGAAGGTGCGGATGTCGGGCTCTTCGCCTCTGCCGAGCGCGCCCAAGATATCTTTGATATGGACGAATCCGATGATGTTATCCTTGTCAGGGTCGCAGACAGGATAGCGCGTCAGCTGTTCGGCGATGGCCGTATCGACGCTTTCGCGGAACGTATCCTGCACGTAGAGGCATATCATATCGGTACGCGGTATCATGACTTCGCGCGCGTTGCGGTCGGCGAAATCGAAGATGTTGTCCACGTAGTCGAGCTCTTCTTGGTCGATGTAGCCCTGACGGTGGCTTTCTTTCATCAGGATGCGTATCTCTTCTTCCGTATGCGCCGCGTGGCTTTCGCTCGATACGGACAGACCTGCCGACTTGAGCGCGAGAGATGCTACCTTGTTGAGAAACCAGATGATGGGGTACATCACCTTATGAAAAAGGATCATCGGCCCTGCCGTAAA
>JAFPBC010000072.1 GCA_017390595.1 Selenomonadales bacterium
CCGCCTTGCACAGCCAAGCGCACGAGCGCAAGCACCGCTTCCTCATCGATCATCGTAAAGACCTTCCGCAACGCACCTGCCAATTGCTCACGGAGATACTTCTCGCCGTTCATCTTATCGTAGAGCGTCACCGCCATCGCACCGAGGTCGTATTTTTTCAGAAACGACTCGACAGACTCCGCCGTCAACAGCTCCTCGCTGACCATACGTCCGACACCTTGTTCCAAGCGATGACGATTGTTCACGATAAGGTCTGTCTTAAACGACACGCCGAGCGGTTTCGTAAAGATGGCACTGACCGCAAACCAATCCGCCAGACCGCCTATCACACCGGCAAGCGTCGCCGAAGCGCACAGCCCGCCGACGAACGTACCCGCGTACGGCAGACTCGCCGCCAAAAGGACAGCCGAACCACCGAGCACCGTCAGCGCAATATGCTCATTCTTCTTCATATCACTAAGCCTCCATTTCTATACTGTCTATGTTGTACACCGCATACAAAAAATCCTGCCATACGACAACATCCGCCGTATCCCGCGGTGATATCTCGCCATACAAAAAAGCCTCCTCATAACGAGAAGGCTTCTCTTTTAATATCGCTGAACTACGTTATATTCCGAATCACGCTCAACAGGGATGCGTCCTGCCTGACGGATCGCCTCTACGAGATTGTCGGAGCTGAGAGATTTCGACGATTTTACATCAGCCGCGTGCATGATACGCTCTTCGCTGACCGTACCGTCGAGATCGTTCGCGCCGAAACCGAGCGCAAGCTGCGCCACAGGGAGCGTCAGCATGACCCAGTACGCCTTGATATACTTGAAGTTATCAAGCATGAGTCGCGAGATCGCGATCGTGCGAAGATCGTCCCACACCGTCGTACGGGTAATGGTGTCCTCAAGTGCCGTATTGTTCGGCTGGAACGGGAACGGGATAAAGTTGCGGAATCCGCCCGTCTCGTCCTGAAGCTCACGCAATCGGAGCATATGGTCGACACGCTCTTCTATCGTCTCGATATGACCGTAGAGCATGCTCGTATTCGTCTTGATGCCCATCTTATGCGCCTGACGATGCACTTCGAGCCACTCGTCTGCCGTCGCCTTATTCGGGCAGAGCAAATTACGGATACGATCGCAAAGGATCTCCGCGCCGCCGCCCGGCATCGACTGAAGACCTGCCTCTTTGAGCTCGATGAGAACTTCTTTTATCGACTTGCCCGAAATTTTGGCAAAATGCTGTATCTCAACACCCGTGAACGCCTTGCGATGGATCTGCGGGAACTGATCGCGGAACGTGCGAAGGATATCGAGATAATATTCAAACGGCCATTCGGGATGCATCGCGCTTACGATATGAAACTCACGAAGCGCAGGGTCTTTTACCGAACGTTCGGCAAGCGCAATGGCATCTTCCTTCGTCATCGCATACGCCTTCTTACTGTCCTTCTCGCAGCCGAACGCGCAGAACTTGCAAAGAGACGTACAAATATTCGTCAAGTTTACGTGGCGATTGACGTTGAAATATACATCATCACCCGTCATTTTTTTACGCACTTCATCGGCAAGCGCACCGATACGTGCCAGATCGTTCGACTGAAACAGCGCGATACCGTCCTCACGCGTCAATCGAATACCGTTTCGTACTTTATATTCTATCTGATCCAGAACCGTACTCAATTCTCTGACCTCCTACTGTCTGTCATCACTCGTCAAACGGCCTGCCAAGATGGCAGAACCACACATAATATTTATTGTACATGATTTAACAGAGAAGTTCAATTTCTTTCGGCAATTCTTTTGCAAATATTCATCGTTTCTCGCACAAAAATCGTCATATCGACAAAGAAAAATTAAAAAACGACAAGTGTTACCTTGTCGTTTCGTTCATATATTTGTTTATGAGGTGATAGTCGGAGAGCTTGTCTACGTCCATGGCGATCTCGGCGTGCGGTACGATGAGCGCACGGCATCGTCTGCCCCAGCGTTCGGACAGGTGCTGTTCGATATCCTTTGCGGAGAGTCTTCCGAGAAGGAAACGAAGGCAGAATCGGATGCCGAAGAGGCTTGCGATGCGCCACGGTTTTTTTCGCGCGGCGAAGATACGTTTGGCGAAGTGAAGGAGCGACTGTGACGCGCCTCCTTTTACGTAGAGGAGGTTGCCGCCTGTGAAGATGCCGTCCGTAAGGCGAACGTACGTTCTTCTTGCGTACGGGTAGCTGTCTTCTATCTGCTCGCGTCGTACGATGGGATACGCGAGGTCGGCACGTTCTCTTTCGGCACTCTGCCAGAAGTATTCGACACTGCTTGCGCGAAGGAGCGGTATGTCTGCGCTTGCG
>JAFPBC010000073.1 GCA_017390595.1 Selenomonadales bacterium
TACGGTGCTTCTGTCGGCAAATAAAAAAGTAGCGAAAACCTCGTGTTTTCGCTACTTTTTGATACGAAGGAAGGGAATCACATGAAGCCGTCTGTTTTGGGCGCTATCTATCTTGCGGGTGCCGCCTCTATTTGGGGGAGCGTATATGTTGTCAGCAAATACCTGATGGAGACGGTCGAACCGCTTGTTCTCATTTGGCTGAGATATCTGATCGCGATATTGTTTCTCGGTGGTGCTGTGCTGGTGAAGAGAATCCCGCTTGCTGTTGCGAAACGGGATATCAAGTGGATCGTTGCTGTCGGAACGATCGGCTACTTTTTATCTATCTGGACGCAATTCGTGGGTACACAGCTTTCCACCGCGCAGATGGGAGCCGTCATCACGTCGGCTGTGCCTGCGTTCATGGTCATCTTTGCATTTTTTATTCTGCGAGAGAAGATAACGATGCGCAAAGCGACTGCTGTCATTTTATCGACTTTGGGTGTGCTTCTTGTTATCGGATTCGATACACAAACGACAACGATACAGCTCGGTGGTATGATACTCTTTTTTGCCGCGTTGACATGGGCGCTCATGTCCGTTCTGGTAAAAAAGATACCGCCCCATTATTCGCAAGCTGTACTTACGATGTATGAACTAATGCTTGCATCGCTTATCATGACACCGCTCGTCTGGCAGAGTGTGACGCTCGAGTATGCCGTAGACCTTTTGACATCACCGCTCGGTGGTTGGATATGGTATCTGGGTGTTGTTGCGACTGCTGTTGCATTCTATCTGTGGAACGAGGGACTCAGGCTCAGTGCTGTCGGAAGCGGGAGCATCTATTTCTTTTTCCAACCGCTCGTCGGAGCTTTCCTCGGATGGCTGTTCCTCGGTGAGACGATAGGACTTGGATTTTTCTGTGGGATGATACTTATTTTTGCAGGCGTATACATCGTTATGCGAGAAGATTCTTGACAGGCAAATAAAAAAGACGCTCGATGAAGAGCGTCTTTTTATATTTGTACTTATGCGCGACCGCTGCAGTTGAGTACGTTTTTGATTTTGTGCTGAACCATAGCCTGGATAGCTTCGCGAGCCGGTTTGAGGTACTGTCTCGGGTCGAAGTGTTCCGGATTCGTCATGAAGTGTTCACGGATCGAAGCCGTCATTGCAAGACGAAGGTCAGTGTCGATGTTGATTTTGCAAACGCCGAGTTTACCTGCTTGGAGAAGCATGTCTTCCGGTACACCCTGTGCGCCTTTGAGCTGACCGCCGAACTGGTTGCATTTTGCTACGAATTCAGGAAGGACCGTCGATGCGCCGTGGAGTACGAGCGGGAAGTTCGGAAGCATGTTGCTGATTTTTTCGAGGCGAGCGAAGTCGAGGGACGGTTCGCCTGCGAATTTGTATGCGCCATGGCTCGTGCCGATAGCGATAGCGAGCGAGTCAACGCCCGTGCGTTCTACGAATTCAACAGCCTGATCCGGATCCGTGTAGGAAGCGTCTTTTGCAGCAACTTTAACAGCATCTTCAACGCCTGCGAGTCTGCCGAGCTCTGCTTCGACAACAACACCGCGTTCGTGCGCGTATTCTACAACGCGACGAGTCAATTCGATATTTTCTTCGAACGGGAATTTGGAACCGTCGATCATAACGGAGGAGAAACCACCGTCGATGCAGGATTTACAAATTTCGAAATCTTCGCCGTGGTCGAGGTGGAGACAAATGTCAAGACCCGAATCTTCCATAGCAGCTTCAACGAGTTTCATCAAATAGATATGTTTTGCGTATTTACGTGCGCCTGCCGATACCTGAAGAATAAGCGGTGCTTTTTCTACTTTCGCAGCGTCAACGATACCCTGAACGATCTCCATGTTGTTTACGTTGAAGGCACCTACTGCGTATTTGCCTTCATAGGCTTTTTGGAACATCTCTTTGGAAGTAACTAATGCCATGATAAAAACCCCCCGTGTATTATTAATAAAATTTTGTGCTTGTAATTATTATATCACGAAAAAAATTACAATGCACTATGTATACAAAAAGTTTTAAATAGTGTAGCACATTAGAAGCCGTGTCATGTCGGTCGGCAGCGGCGACTGGATGCGTATTTCTTGTTTGGTGATAGGATGGATGAATGTAAGCTGTGCGGAGTGGAGTGCTTGTCTTGAAAAGTCTTGATACGGACTTCCATACAAGTCGTCACCGATGAGCGGATGCCCGATCGATGCCATATGGACGCGTATCTGATGTGTGCGACCTGTATGGAGCGTAAGTCTGACAAGTGACATACCATCACGAGAAAGGAGCGTTTCGTAATCGGTATGGGCATCTTGTCCGTCGGGGCTTATCGTCCGTTCGATGATACTGCCTTCTTTGCGTGCGATCGGTGTTGTGATAGAACCATGCGGCTTGGTCGTGCCGTGTACAAGTGCGAGATAAGAACGCTTCATCTGCTGATGATTCTCGGCAGACAGTATCTGCTGGATATGTGCTACCTTAGCGATGGCAAGGATGCCCGATGTCCCTCTGTCCAATCTGTGGATGGGATGAAACGCGATCGGCAGATTTTTTTGGTTGTAATAGTGTGTGACGATGTTGCCGACTGAGGTACCATCTTCGCTTACTGTCGGATGAACGAGAACACCGGCAGGCTTATCGATGATAAGCAGAAACTCGTCCTCATAAAGGATACGAAGCGGTCTGGCTGTCGGCGTAAGATGATTGTCCTCATGCCAAACGAGATGGAGCGTATCACCTGTATGGAGGATCGTTCGTGCTGTCGCAGGTTCTCCGTTGACAGTAACAGTACCTGTCTGTTTCAGCTTGCGCCAAGCTGTCAGAGAAACGGCGGCACGCCTGCGTAAATATTGCTTGAGGTCAAGGCCATCGTCTTCGCTATGTATGTGAAAGGTAAGCATGCTCTTCTCCTTCATGGAAGTTATACTGATTAGATTCGTTTCGCGAAGGCAAAATCCTGTCAAACGGTAAGAAGATGAACGAGCGTAGATAAATGCTCTTTTTCTTTCGTAAGCGTATCATCTTGGTAGAATCGTCTGCTGTCTCCTGTGCGAGCAAGCGATTCCAAGCGCTCATGACGTAGAAGAAGTGCTTCGACAAGCTGAAGGCGGAGCTGACGGCTGACTGATAAGACGGGAGGTGTGGTCGGTGGAACCGAAAAATGCGTACCGATGGTCGCATCATGTAAGCTGATCGTATGAAGCAGGTCGAGATAAGCTGAGAGGTGGTCTTGTGCCATATTGTCTAACATGTCTCGTATCTCGCCGTCTGATGATGCGGCACACGTAAGCGAAGAACAGAATAGCGAAAGAATGGCAGATGCTTCGTGATGGAGTTTGGCGAGATGGTCGGCATCGACTGCAGGTCGGACAGTACGTGATGTTTTTTTCATAGAACGTCTCCTTTCACTGAGGTTGGTTACAGTATATGTACGATGTCATATGATTATGTGCGGTGCAGTGACAAAAGAACGTATTGGGGGAGGAAAAACGAAAAAAAGCACGAATTAAACTAAGATAGATCAAAGAAGGAGTGATGAAAACGGGCAGTGTAACAGAATTGCAAGTAATGGCTTGGGGATTTCTCGTTTGGCTGCTGCTGGCTCCGCGGCCGCAGAGTGAACAGTATCCGACAACATTGTATGCCTATATGGTCACGTTGGCACTCTGCTTGATCGGAACGGAAAACTTGTGGAGAGCGATGCCTGTCGCGTTCTATTTTATGATAGGCGGCGCGTTCGCATTTATGTATGTGTTTTTTACGCGGGTCATGGTCATTCGCGTAAGGAAAAGATAGGAGGAATATCAATATGGCAAAAGATTGTTCGTTCGACGTTGTATCCGACGTTGATTTGCAAGAAGTAGACAATGCGGTAAACCAGGCTATCAAAGAGATTGGTCAGCGATTCGACTTCCGCGGAAGTAAATCGTCGATCACGCTTGAAAAAGACGTGATCAAGCTTGTCAGCGATGACGACTTCAAAATGAAAAACGTAACGGCTATCCTCGAAGCCAAAATGGTAAAACGCGGTGTCTCGATCAAATGTCTCGACTATGGTAAGATCGAACCTGCATCGCAAGGTACTGTCAAACAGACGGTAAAATTGAAAAAAGGTATCCAGCAAGACAACGCGAAAAAAGTCGTTGCCGAGATCAAAAAACTGAAACTCAAAGTTCAGACGCAGATCATGGACGACCAAGTTCGTGTAACGGGCAAAAACAAAGACGACCTTCAGCAAGCGATCGCTGCGCTCAAAGCGATGGACCTCGATATCGACTTGCAGTTCACGAATTTCCGCTCGTAGGAAGAAAATAAAAAGACCACTCAAATGAGTGGTCTTTTTTGTATGATTTATTTCTTGCCTTGTACCGTCTCAAGGAGTTTGATCGAGAGACTGAGGATGATGGCGATGACGGTCGCGAGTGCCATGCCGCGGAGGGTGACAGAGCCGAGTGTGATGCTGGCATTGCTGACACCGATGCCGAGTACGACGGAGGTCAAGATGAGGTTGACAGGTTTGTTGTAATCGACTTTCGATTCGACGAGCATACGGATACCGCTTGCCGCGATAACGCCGAAGAGGAGGAGCGACACACCGCCCATAACAGGTGTCGGGATGCTCTGGATCGCGGCTGCGAGTTTGCCGACGAACGAGAGGATGATGGCAAATGTTGCGGCACCGCCGATGACCCATACGCTGAATACCTTGGTGATAGCAAGAACGCCGATGTTTTCGCCGTAGGTCGTGTTCGGTGTCGAGCCGAAGAAGCCCGAGAACATCGTCGAGATACCGTTACCGAGAAGCGAGCGGTCGAGCCCCGGGTCTTTCGTCAGATCTTTGCCTACGATGTTGCCTGTTACGATCAAGTGGCCGATATGTTCGACGATAACGACGAGTGCGGCAGGTAAGATGATGGCAATTGCACTAAGATTGAAGGTCGGGGTGTAGATGGTCGGTACAGCGAACCACGGTGCGTTTTGCACAGGTGTCAGATCGACCATGCCCATGAAGAAGGCAAGTGCATAACCGCTGATAACGCCGATGAGGATCGGGATGATAGCGAGGAATCCGCGGAAGGCAATGGAACCGACGATCGTCACGATGAGTGTGAATACCGATACGAAGATGGCGTTCATGTCGATCGTCTCGGTGTTGAGACCTGCCATGCTTGCGGCAGTCGGCATCAATTCAAGCCCGATTACGGCAACGATCGCGCCCATTGCGGCGGGCGGGAAGACGACATCTATCCAAGTCGTGCCGACTTTTCGTATCAGTAAGGCGACGAGACAGAATATCGCACCGACGACGATGAAGCCGCCAAGTGCCGCCTCATAGCCGTACTGTGGCAGTACGAGAAACACGGGCGAGAGAAATGCAAAGCTCGAGCCGAGATATGCGGGGACTTTTCCTTTACAGATGAAAAGATAAAGAAGCGTTCCGATGCCGTTGAATAAGAGGATCGTCGCGGGATTCACATTGAACAGGATCGGTACGAGGACTGTTGCGCCGAACATTGCGAACAGATGCTGCAAGCTGAGCGGGATCGTCTGCATCAGAGGGAGCTTTTGGTCAACAGATATCGTATTGTTATTCATGCGTTATAACTCCTTTACAATATATTATTGGATATCATATCTGTCATAAAGCTATCATAACAAGAGTAAAATGTCTATATTTGATATAGAAAATATGAAAAAGTGCAAGAGATGTATACAGGATGCAGAAAAACAAGAAAAAACACAAAAAAATGGTAAAAATCCTTCAACTATAAAAGGATTTTGAGATTTTTGAGCGAATGTAAACATGGTAACTCTGATTGTTTTATTGTTTAGGGGGATCGACATGGCGTTAATAGTTAAAAAATTCGGCGGCAGCTCGGTTGCTACGACCGAGAAGATCATGAATGTTGCCAAACGTATTCTGAATGAAAAAAATGAAGATGATAAAATCGTTGTCGTTGTATCGGCAATGGGCGATACAACGGATGAATTGATCACATTGGCAAAGGGTATTGCGAAAGAACCGTACCTCTACACGCGTGAAATGGATATGCTTCTTTCCACGGGCGAACAGGTATCGATCGCACTTCTTGCTATGGCGTTCAAAACACTCGGTCATGATGCCATCTCGCTTACCGGTCCGCAGGTCGGTATGCGTACGAACAATGTACATACGAAAGGTAAGATCATGGGCATCGAACCGAAACGTGTATTCGATGAGCTTGAAAAAGGCAAGATCGTTGTCGTTGCAGGCTTCCAGGGTGCGAATGACCTCGGCGATATCACGACGCTCGGTCGCGGTGGTTCCGACACATCGGCAGTAGCACTTGCAGGTGCGCTCAAAGCAGATGTATGTGAGATTTTCACGGACGTTGACGGTGTATACACGACTGACCCGCGTGTCGTAAAAGGCGCGCTCAAAATGCAAGAAGTAACGTATCTTGAGATGCTTGAACTTGCAAGACTCGGTGCGGGCGTTATGCAGCCGCGTGCCGTAGAAATGGGTAAATATTATAACATTCCGATTCATGTTCGCTCGACATTTACGACGGATACGGGAACGATTATTAGGGAGGAATATACGATGGAAGATAAAAATCATGCAATTACAGGTGTAGCTCACGATTGTGATGTTGCAAAAATCGCTATTTTGGGTGTGCCGAATACGCCGGGCGTAGCACACAGCATTTTCTCCGCGCTCGCTGCTGACAATGTTGCAGTAGACATGATCGTACAGAGCATTCGTACGGCAGAAACGAATATCACGGATATGGTATTCACGGTATCTCTTGATGACTTGGCACAAGCTAAGAAAACGGCAGACGCAGTTGCCCAAAAAATCCATGCAGCAGGCGTAACATATGCTGAAAACGTTGCAAAAGTATCGATCGTCGGTGCAGGCATGCTCGGCAGCCCGGGTATCGCAGCTAAAATGTTCGGCTCGCTCGCTGAAGCAGGTATCAACATCGAGATCATCAGCACATCCGAGATCAGCATCTCTTGCTTGGTAGAAGGTACGAAAGTAAAAGAAGCTGTTCAGATCATCCACAAAAACTTCTTTGGCCAATAAGATAAGCAACAAAAGCAGGGAATATTCCCTGCTTTTTCTTATGCCAAGTTTAATGTATACTTGGATACTTACTGTGTATACTTGAATACTTGAAAAATTGGCAGGAGTACAAATGTTTTAACAGAATATAATGTAGATATGTGGCAGTGATAAAAGACTGCTATGATAAGGAGGAAAATAGTATGACGATGAGTGTTGCAGCAAATCATGCAAAAGGCAAATTTGCTCAAGATAATATTTTTGGTGCGAATGCGGCGGCAAATGCGGCAGTCGCAGAAGTAGGTCAAGACAAGGTTGTGAATGCGACGATCGGTGCCTATATGAATGATGATGAAAAATTGGCTTGTATTCCTGTTGTAGAAGAAACGTATCGTAAGATCCCGACAAATGAATTCGTCGGCTATGCTCCGATCGCGGGGCTTCCTGCATATCTTGATACGGTCATCGACTTGACATTCGGTGACTGCAAACCCAATGCGTATATCGAAGCTGTTGCAACTTCGGGTGGTGCGGGTGCTATCCATCATGCGATCTGGAACTACACAGACGAAAATGATACCGTATTGACGTCTGATTGGTACTGGGGTCCATACAAAGTATTCTGCCGTGATCTTCTTCGCAAATTTGATACCTTCAGACTGTTCGATGAAGAAATGAACTTCGATGTCATGTCGTTCATGGGCAAAACGAATCAGATCCTTACGAAACAAGACAATCTCTTGGTCATTCTTAATACACCTGCACACAATCCGACAGGCTACAGTTTGACGGAAGGTGACTGGGAACACGTTATGTGGGTGCTTCGCGAAGCGGCGAAAAAACCATCGAAAAAAATCATCCTTGTGGTCGATATTGCATATCTTGATTATGCAGGCGAGGCCGCACGCGACTTTATGAAACAATTCGAAAACCTGCCCGACAATTTGTTGGTGCTCATGGCATTCAGTATGTCTAAAGGCTATACGATGTATGGTCAGAGAACAGGCGCTATCATCGGTATCTCTTCCAATAAAGACGTTATCCAAGAATTCGTCGATATCAATCAATACAGCAGTCGTGCAACGTGGTCGAATATCAATCGCAGTGCGCAGTATACGCTTCAAGCGATCAACAACGATCCTGAACTGAAAGCTCGTCTTAACAGCGAACGTAGCGGCTTCTATCAGACTATCCATGATAGAGCGGAAGTGTTTGTGAACGAAGCGGCAGAATGTGGGCTTACGATGCTTCCGTATCGTGCAGGCTTCTTCTTGACCGTTCCTACCAAAAATGCAGAAGCTGTCTGCGACCGTCTCCATGATGATTATATCTTCGCAGTACCGCTCGCGGGCGGTATCCGTATCGCGATCTGTGCGATCCCGCAGAAAAAAGTATACGGAATGGCAGGCAAGATCAAAAAAGCCATCGATGAACTCGGTAAATAAGAATAATGATAAAAAAACAGGATGCAAGAAGCATCCTGTTTTTTTATGTTTGATTTTAGACAGACGGAGATTGTTTTTTTGTAAAAAAATCGAGAAAAGATAAGCATAGTCCGATTTAACGGACTGATAGCGTTATATAATGAAGATAAAAGAAACAGTAAGGAAGCGTGATGATAATGATGATGCAAAATGAAAATTATGAAGGAAAAATTGATAATGCGGAAAGAAAAGAGCAAAAGGTTGTCACACCACGTAAATCGGTCGTGCGTGTTCAGTTTCCGGATAGAGGAATACATCTTTCGTATTATAATGATCGATTTGATTTGAAAGTAGGAGATTTGGTGTATGTCGAAGGAAAGTTGCAAGGTTTGCTTGGGCGTGTGATCGAGGTAAACTACCATTTTAAAATAAAAATAGCCGAATATAAACGTGTGATTACTGTTGTAGATACTAGTATACATGGGAATCTTTTCGCAACAAAAGAGAATTTTATAACATTTGAGCGTGATGCATTACCGAGGGAGAAAGTTATTGCTTGGTTTAAAGCACCTTCTCAAGAAGAGTTTGCTATCGGATGGGATGATAGTTGTTTTACCTTGGATGATTTGAGTGGGATGAATGTGAGTAAAGCTATTAGAAAGCGTGGATATCGGTATTATATTGATGCTCGGATCAAATATATCAGTCTTGATAATGGGCAAGGATATGCAATCATATTGGGAAGTGAACTATATGAGGTGGAGTTTGAATGTGTTGGTCGAGAGATTCGAAATCTTTATTGTACATGTTTGTGTGGTTGCAATTGCAAACACGAAGTTGCAGTTATGCTATATTTAAAAGAATTGTTAGGATTTATTAATCAAGAATATCAAAAAGAATATGAGCATACCGGATATTTCGCGGTAATTTCTAAAGGAGCGCCGATTAAGAATATCATTCGTAGAAAACGAAATGAAAACTTAGTACATGTAACAAAAATTTAGAGGTATAACCTCAAGCCACCTGTACAATAGGTGGTTTTTTGCTATATATTACCGCTATTGTAAAAATGCGTTTTTGTTGGTATAATTATAAGAGTGTATAATGAGGCATTCTCTTTGCAGGTTTGCCGCAGCTACATGAATGTAATATTTTATTTCGGAGAAGGTGATGTTGTATGTATCGAATTTTGGAGTTGAATCCACAGTTGAAGGCGTTTGAGTCGGATATTGAGCTTCGTATGAAGTTATATGAGGATACGAAGAAACGTCTTTTGCCGAAGGGTGGTACGCTGAAAGAATTTGCGAATGGACATCATTATTTTGGCATTCATCATTTGGATGGTGAATGGGTATATCGCGAGTGGGCGCCGAGTGCGCATCAGTTATATTTGACGGGTGAATTCAATGACTGGAACTTGACGGAGCATCCGATGACACGTCTTGAGAACGGTGTCTGGGAGCTTGTCTTGAAGGGCGACGATGCACTGTGGCATGGCTGCAAGGTCAAGACGGTCGTTGACGCGAATATGGAAAGAACGACGCATATTCCTCTCTATGCTCGTCGCGTGGTACAAGATAAGGATTCTGTGACATGGTGCGCAGAGGTCGTAGATGATCGCAAAGTGTTCGAGTGGTCGGATGATAAGTTCAAGCCTGCTCAGACGCTGTATATCTATGAAGCGCACGTCGGCATGGCGCAAGAAGAAGGCAAGGTCGGCAGTTATCGTGAGTTTGCGCAGTATGTATTGCCGCGTATCAAAAAGGCGGGTTACAATGCGATCCAGTTGATGGCGATCATGGAGCATCCGTATTATGGCAGCTTCGGCTATCAGGTAGCGAATTTCTTCGCAGCATCGAGTTGGTTCGGTGAGGCTGAAGATCTGAAATATTTGGTAAATCGCGCGCATAAATTGGGTATGCGAGTTTTGCTCGATGTCGTTCATTCTCACGCGGTGAAGAATACGGCAGAAGGTATCAATATGTTCGATGGTACCGAGTGGCAGTTCTTCCACAGCGGTGCAAAAGGCGATCATCCTGCATGGGGAACGAAGTGTTTCAATTACGGCAAGGATGAGGTCATCCATTTCTTGTTATCGAATTTGGCATTCTGGATGACGGAGTATCACTTTGACGGTTTCCGTTTTGATGGTATCACATCGATGCTCTACCATGACCATGGTTTGGGTTCGAATTTTGATAATGACAATAAGTATTTTTCGCTCAATACGCATACGGAGGCTATCACATACTTGCAGCTGGCCAATGAGCTCATTCGTGAAGTGAAGCCTGATGCTATCACGATCGCTGAGGATATGTCGGGTATGCCTGGTATGTGCCTGCCGATCGAAGACGGTGGTATCGGATTCGATTATCGCTTGGGTATGGGCCTTCCCGATATGTGGGTCAAGACGGTAAAAGAGCAGAAGGACGAAGACTGGAATCTCGGTCAGATGTGGGGCAATATGTGCTTGCGTCGTCCGGGCGAGAATACGGTCGCATATGTAGAGAGCCATGACCAGGCGCTTGTCGGTGACAAGACGATGATCTTCCGTTTGGCTGATGCGCATATGTATACCGATATGGATAAGGCTTGTCATACGCCTGTTATCGACCGTACGGTCGCGCTTCATAAGATGATCCGCTTGTTTACGATGGCGGCCGCGGGGGAAGCGTATTTGAACTTCATGGGCAATGAGTTCGGGCATCCCGAGTGGATCGATTTCCCGCGTGAGGGCAATGACTGGAGCTTCCACTATTGCCGTCGTCAATGGAGTCTCCGCGATAACGGGTTCTTGAAATATCAGTGGCTCGGTGATTTTGACCAAGATATAGTAAATTTGACGAAGCTGTTCCGTGTATTTACGCAGCGTATGCCTGATCTCAGACTCCTCAAAGAGCCTGAGAAGGTCATCGCGTTCCGTCGTAAGGGACTCTTGTTCGCGTTCAACTTCCATCCAAGCAAGTCGTATACGAATGTGCTTGTGCCTGTATCGGCTGCCGCGGATTATACGATCGAGTTGTCGAGTGATGATACGAAGTATGGCGGACAGGGTCTTGTTGAGCGCATGACGTATCAGACGAAGGTGTTTGACGGTCAACATTTTGTAGAGCTTTATTTGCCGGCACGTACGGCGATCGTTTTGAAAGAAAAACCGCATCGCAAAAGTAAAAAGAAGTCTTAAATAGGTAAGGTGGTTTGAGACAGCGATCATGTTTTGACGTGGTCGCGATAAGCATTAAATAATTTTAAAAAGAAAAGAGATCCTGAATATGATTACAAAATGGAATATTACGATTCCCGAGTTGACAGGAAAAGCTGTCAGACGGGCTTATGTTTATGTACCGGATGATTGGAAAGAAGGTTCTGACGTTCGTTATCCGGTGCTGTATATGTTCGACGGACACAATGTGTTTTTCGACGAAGATGCGACGTATGGCAAGAGTTGGGGAATGGCGAAATTCGCCGAATCCAATAATCTGCAATTGATCATTGCTGCGGTGGAATGTAATCATAGTCCGGATAATGGGCGATTATCTGAGTATTCGCCGTTTACATTCGATAATTCTAAATTGGGCCGTATCAAAGGCCGCGGGCATATTACGATGAAATGGCTTGTCAATACGTTTAAACCGTACATTGACAAGCATTATCCTACGCTTCCCGATCGGAAGCATACGTTTATCGCGGGTAGTTCGATGGGCGGATTGATGAGCTTGTATGCTGTCATGCGCTACAATCATGTTTTTTCGCGGGCGGCGGCGTTGTCTCCGTCTATCTGGTTCGCGACTGCACAGCTTGATCATTTGCTCAGTCATGCACCGATCAAGAAAGACACCATCGTATACATGGATTATGGTTCGCGAGAACTCGGGTTCCATTGGAATATGAAATGGCAGTACAATCGTGTAGCGTCCAAGTTATTGGAACGCGGTGTGATGCTTGACTGCCGTATCGTTCCGAATGGAGATCACGATGAAGCAACATGGGAGAAACAGATACCATTCTTTATGAATACATTATTTTATGATCTATAGCAGCATAGGAGGATTTTGAGATGGAAACACAATATTTTAGAACGTACAGCTCTGCGTTGGGACGAGAAATGGAGTGCAAAGTATACGGTCACGCAGGTCGTCCTGTACTCTTTATTCCTTGCCAAGATGGACAGTACATTGACTTTGAAGCATTCCACATGACGGATACTTGGAGACCGTGGATCGAATCGGGTCAGGTCATGGTGTTCTCGATCGATACGATCGACAAAGAAACGTGGTCGGCACAAGGCAGTAATGAATACTGGCGTGCTCGTCGTCACGAACAGTGGATCCGCTACATCGTTGATGAAGTCGTACCTGCTATCCATGCAATGAGCAAAGCACGCAACGGCTGGAAAACAAATCCGGGCATCTTGCTCTTCGGCTGCAGTATGGGAGCATCGCATTCGGTAAACTTGTTCCTCCGTTTCCCTGATATCTTTGACAGCATGTTGGCACTCAGCGGTCTTTATACGGGTGAATTCGGTTTCGGCAGTTATATGGATGAAGTCGTATATAATAACTCTCCTGTACATTACATGGCTAATATGCCGTCGCACCATCCGTATGTTGAAAAATACAACCGCAACAAAGGTATCATCTGCGTTGGTCAGGGTGCATGGGAAGATACGACGACGACATTCCAGCTCAAACATATCTTCGAAGAAAAAGGGATCAATATTTGGGTCGACATCTGGGGACATGATGTCAACCATGATTGGCCTTGGTGGCATAAACAAGTGCCGTATTTCTTGCCTAAATTATTAGAAGGTTGGCATTGCAGATAAGTAAGAATACCTGACTGCTATCAAAACGGTCACCTCTAAAAATACATATTTACATAAGAAAGAGAGCAAAACACAACATGAAAAACTTTATTTTTATTTCTCCGAACTTCCCGACGAACTACTGGCATTTCTGCCGTGAACTCAAAAACAACGGCCTCAATGTCCTCGGTATCGGTGAACAGCCGTATGATGAACTCAGCCAGGAACTCAAAGACAGCTTGAACGAATATTACAAAGTAAACAGCTTGGAAAACTATGACGAAGTATATCGTGCCGTAGCATTCTTCACGTTCAAATACGGTCGCATCGATTGGCTCGAATCGAACAACGAATACTGGCTCGAAAAAGATGCACAGCTCCGTACGGACTTCAATATCACGAGCGGTTTCCAGACGAAAGATATCTCCTTCATCAAATTCAAATCGAAAATGAAAGAGTTCTACAAAAAAGCAAAAATCACGGTAGCTCGTTACCACTTGGTAAAAGACTTGGCAGGTTGCCGTAAATTCATCAAAAAAGTAGGCTACCCTGTCGTTGTAAAACCGGATAACGGTGTTGGTGCGGCAGCTACGTACAAACTTAAGAACGATGAAGAATTGGTAAACTTCATCAACGAATATCCGAAAGAAGTACCGTACATCATGGAAGAGTTCCTCAACGCACAGGTCAACTCTTATGACGCGATCGTTGACTCCAACGGCGATCCGATCTTCGAAACGGGTAACGTAACGCTCTCCAACTTGATGGAAGTCGTTATCAACAAAGACGATTCGATGTACTATATCCATAAAGAATTGCCGGAAGATATCCGTGCGGCAGGTCGCGCGACGGTAAAAAGCTTCGGCGTAAAAAGCCGTTTCGTTCATTTGGAATTCTTCCGCATGAAAGAGGACCACAAAGGCCTCAAATTGAAAAAAGGCGACGTTATGGCTCTCGAAGTCAACATGCGTCCGGCAGGTGGTTTCACGCCTGATATGATGAACTTCGCAAACAGCACAGACGTATATAAAATCTGGGCTGATATGATCGCATTCGACAAAACGGAAAAAGAACTCGGTGAAACGGCTTACTGCGCATTCCTCGGTCGTCGCGATGAAAAAGAATATGCGCTCAGCCACGAAGAACTCGCAGCAAAATACAGCGCGAATATGAAAATGGTCGAACGTATTCCGTTCGCACTCTCGGGCGCAATGGGCAACCAGATGTATCTTGCTAACTTCCAGACACAAGAAGAAATGGAAGCATTCTATAAAGATGCTTGCCTCCCGAAAGCATAATAACGATATGAAAAAACAGCTCGCTTTGAAGCGAGCTGTTTTTATTTCACGCAATAGAGATTTTCATTTTGATAGGTGTTCGTTTCGTTATCCGAGGATCTTTTTGAGATCGTTTTCAGGGGTGGTGATGGGGGCGATATTGTAATTTTCCACGAGGAAGTTCAAGACATTCGGCGATACGAATGCAGGGAGAGACGGGCCGAGCAAGATGTTTTTGAGACCAAGGTGGAGAAGGGTAAGGAGGATGCAGACTGCTTTTTGCTCGTACCAGGAGATGACCAAGGAGAGCGGAAGATCGTTGACATCACATTCGAACGCTTCTGCCAGAGCCGCGGCAACTTTGATCGCGCTGTACGCATCGTTACATTGTCCCATATCCATGATGCGCGGGAATCCGCCGATCGTGCCGAGATCGAGATCGTTGAATCGATATTTACCGCAAGCGAGCGTCAATACGATGCTGTCAGACGGCGTTTGTTTGACAAATTCGGTGTAGTAACTGCGTTCCATCTTCGCGCCGTCACAACCGCCAACGAGGAAGAAGTGCTTGATCGCACCTGCTTTGACGGCCTCGACAACTTTGTCTGCGACAGAGAGCACAGCATTATGACCGAAACCTGTCATGACAGAGCTGCCGCCGTTGAGCCCTGTGAAGTGCATATCGGTCGGATAACCGCCAAGTTCGAGCGCTTTTTCGATCATCGGGGAGAAGTCTTTTTCCGCACCGATGTGTGCGATGTTCGGGTACGATACGACTGCCGTTGTAAAGATGCGGTCGGAGTAGGACGATTTCGGCGGCATGAGACAGTTCGTCGTGTAGAGGATCGGCGCAGGAATATCTGCGAACTCTGTCTGCTGATTCTGCCAAGCCGTGCCGAAGTTGCCTTTGAGGTGCGGATATTTTTTCAGCTCGGGATATGCGTGCGCGGGGAGCATCTCACCGTGCGTGTAGATGTTGATGCCTTTATCTTTCGTCTGTTCAAGAAGCTCTTTGAGATCGTAGAGATCGTGGCCTGTGATGACGATGAACGGACCTTTTTCTACCGTGAGCGTAACTTCGGTCGGAGTCGGGTTACCGTACGTTTCGGTATTTGCCTGATCGAGAAGTGCCATGCCTGTCAAATTCACTTCGCCGAGTTTCATCACGATCGGGAGAAGCTCATTCATGCCCCAATCGTCCTGACCGATGGCGCGGAGACCTTGGTAGAAGAATGCAAGGACAGCATCGTCTGTATAACCGAGAACTGCACTGTGGTGCGTGTATGCCGACATACCGCGAAGACCGAAGAGAATAAGCGACTTGAGCGAGCGGATATCTTCGTGTGCATTCCACAGCTGTTCCATATCATAATCATGCACTTTACCGCTGCCCGAGAGGCGCGATGCTTCGGCATGGATATCGTCGATGATCGCTTGGATCGTCTCGTTGTTGAAGTTGACATTCGTTACCGTCGTGAAGAGACCTTTCAAGATGAGTTTATCGGTAGCAGGCGTAATGAGTGCTTCATTTCCTTCTGCCGCACGAGCAAGCCCGATGAGTGCGCCTGTCAGCTTATCCTGCAATTTTGCCGTGCCTGCCAATTTGCCGCAAGCACCTGCCGCACCTGTACAACCTGTGCAGTTTCTTGTTTGTTCACACTGAAAGCAAAACATTTTCTTTTCCATACTTCATTCCTCCTAATCATTCAATTATCAGTTGCGTATTTTTCCATCTATCGAGATCGTCACGATACGGCACGGGATATCTTTCCCGCTGGCAGAAATGGCATCTTTGACCGCCATTTCCATGCCGCCGCAACAAGGGACTTCCATGCGTGTTACGGTAACGCTTTTGATATCATTAAGCGCGAATATTTGCGTCAGTTTATCGCGGTAATCGACCATGTCGAGCTTCGGACAGCCGACCAATGTGATGCGATCCTTGATAAATGTCTGATGGAAGTTCGCGTAAGCATATGCTGTGCAGTCTGCCGCGATCA
>JAFPBC010000074.1 GCA_017390595.1 Selenomonadales bacterium
ATGATAACAGGTGCAGTCGTTGCCATAACAGTCGTTGTAAGCATATCGTCTGCAATGCCATGCGCCATTTTACCGATACAGTTGGCAGTCGCAGGTGCGATCAAGAAATAATCGGCTTTTGTCGCAAGAGCAATATGTTCAACGTGCCAATGTTTGACCTCGCCCCACATATCACTTACGACAGGATTATTCGTGATCTCTTGAAACGTCAAAGGAGTAACGAACTTCGTTGCCGATTCTGTCATGATAACGAAAACGTCTGCGCCTGCTTTCCGCAGACGGCTGGCAACTTCCACTGCTTTGTACGCAGCAATACCGCCCGTCACACCGAGAACAACTGTTTTTCCGTTCAACATGGTGATTCCTCCCGTGCGTCTTGGCAATGATTATTTAATACCGCTTTTTGTGCGATGATATTTCACCGTACCTTCCGCGATCTCTTCCAATGCGTGTGTTACTTCTTTCGTAGATTTTGCTTCTACCGTTACTTCAGAGCCATCCAGAAGCTCACGCGCACGTTTCGCCGCAAAAGCAACAAGTGTATATTTGCTGTCTACTTTTTCCATCAAATCTTTCAAAGTCGGTTCGATCATGAATAAACCCTCCTAATTATTCACCACATACTGCTTGAAGCAGGTTGAGGTTGCGTTTTATTTGATATTGTTCTGCCTCGATGATCGTCTCTACACGCTCAACTGCGAGCTCGACTTCATCATTTAGAACAAGATAGTTATATTGTTCAGAAGCACAGCCCATCTCTTCGCGAGCACAGCTCAAACGACGTTCAATGCTCTCTGCCGAATCGGTACCTCGACCGATGATCCTGCGTTTCAGTTCCTCAAGAGATGGCGGCAAGATGTAGATATATACACCTTCCGGGAATTTTTTTCTTACCAAGGCCGCACCTTGCGTGTCGATCTCGAGCAAAATGTTTTTCCCTTCGGCAAGACTGTCTCTGACCTTCTGTGCAGGCGTCCCGTAATAATTACCGTAAACTTCTGCCCATTCAAGAAGACCGTCTTCTGCGATCATCTTTTGAAATTCTTCTTTCGACAAAAACCAATAGTTGACACCATTGACTTCTCCTGTACGCGGAGCGCGCGTCGTTGCCGAAATAGAATATCCCAAGTTCGGATTTTTTTCCAATAAGCGTTTACAGATCGTTCCTTTACCGGCCCCCGACGGACCCGATACAACGATCAACAAACCTTCTTTCTGCATCTTATTCCCTGCCTTTATTCTCCGTCTTCTTCATCACGGCTGATCACACGATGTGCTACCGTTTCCGGTTGTACAGCCGACAAGATAACGTGATCGCTATCCGCAATAATAACGGCACGTGTTCTTCTGCCGTATGTCGCATCAATAAGCATACCGCGTTCTCTTGCTTCTTGAATGATTCGTTTGATAGGAGCAGATTCCGGACTGACGATCGAAATGATTCGATTAGCCGAAACAATGTTACCAAAACCAATATTGATCAATTTAATTTCCATCTTCAAACCTCGCTTATTCTACGTTTTGAATCTGTTCACGAATTTTTTCAATTTCACTTTTGATTTCTATAACAATGCTTGCAATACCGAAATTATTGACCTTCGAGGCGATCGTATTCGTTTCGCGATTGATCTCCTGTACGATAAAGTCGAGCTTACGTCCGACAGACTCCGATGAATGAAGTGTTTTATCGAATTGACGGATATGGCTTTTGAGACGAACCAATTCTTCCGTAATGTTGACTTTTTCCGCATAGATAGCAGCTTCTTGCAAGATGCGAGCTTCATCGGGTTCTGCACCGAGATCGGCGAGAACATCACGCATACGGGCCATCAACCCATCACGATATGCCCCGAATACGCTCGGTGTATATGCTTCGATCTGTGCAATATATTCTTCTAAGCGAGCAACACGCATATGAAGGTCGTTTGCCAAGGCTTCGCCTTCCACAACACGCATCGAAAGCAAATTCTCAAGCGCGTTTTTCACAGCCACTTCTAATTTTACCCACAACGCCTCGATATCTTCTTTTTCCTCTTCCATGACAAGCACTTCCGGGAACGAAGCGATACGATACGGATTTTTTTCAAACGGTGCACCGATCGATTCTGCAACTTCTTGAATCGCTTGGCTGTATGTGATAGCCAAAGCCGGATTGACACGAACCGTACGTTTCGGCTCAGCATAATCAACACGCGAGATCATCGCTTCGATGTGACCGCGCACCAATTTACCTGCGATCGTCTGGCGGATCTTGTCCTCCAATCCGTTCAAGCTTTTCGGGAAACGAAGAACAGTATCATGGTAACGGTGATTCACCGATTTTATTTCAACAGTAAACCCATGTTCATTATCTCTGTATTCTCCACGACCAAAACCGGTCATACTTTTTATCACTCGTTTGTCACCTGCCCAAAGTTATTATAATTCAATTTATACAGTATTCGCTTAAAATCAGCAAAATCCTTTTATTTTCACGCATAATCTTCGGTTTTCGGGCAAAATATTTAAATGAAATACGACAGGCGCAGCATCCTCTGCCCTGTCGTATCTATTCTTAATCGATCTGTGCCAATGCAAAATTAAATTTCTTTTTCGTTCCGTCTTTTTTCGCAATATTGAGCACGATGGACTGATTCAATGCCAAGTCTTCTTCATCAAAATAAAAGTAGCATTGTGCACAATATTGTCCGTCAGAAACAGCTTCAGCCTTGTCAGGTACGATCATCTGATATGCTTTTTTAACTGCTTTCCCTTGTGTGATCGTTGCGTTAAGCCCTTGTGCAAAATCTGCTTTTTTGCCATATAAGATAACCTGGAATGTCATCGTTTTTTCATAATCTTTCAAAAGGCCTTTACCATCTGCCAAAGAAATCGGTTTTTTACCGTTTTGTTTTTCTCTCGCATCAGATGCGATCAATAAATACGGCGTATAGATATAAGCACGTTCTGCGTGTTCGGTCAAAGATACTGCTTCTTCTTCATACGTAGTCCACGGTTTCAAAAAATCCTGCGTTGATTTTTTCGCATAAACGATCCCATACTGCTGCGCCTTGGCAACCGTGTCGTTCGTTATGTTGGCTACTGCCCCCGCAGAACCTTGCATACAGAAGAAAAACAGGATCCCCAATATCCAATATCGTTTCAAAACGATCCACCCCTTTATCTGATCAGACTTTTTCGTAGATACCGGTAAAGACTTTTGTTGCAGGACCTGTCATATAGACATTGCCGTCTTCTTCTGCCCAATCGAGATGAAGCGTACCACCGTCAAGAATGATCTCTGCCTGACGTTCGGTCTTGTCATTTAAGACAGCAGCAACGATCGTCGCGCAAGAACCGGTACCGCAAGCAAGTGTAATGCCTGCACCGCGTTCCCATACGCGCATACGGATATGCTTGCGATCCAACACTTCCGCAAATTCAACGTTGATCTTACGCGGGAAACGTTCGTGCGTCTCGAGTTTCGGACCGACCTCTGCAAGCGCGATCTTCGTAATATCATCGACAAAGATAACACAATGCGGATTTCCCATCGATACGGTCGTCATATAGAACGTATCTTCTCCCGCTGTGATCGGCTGTGCTACGATCATCTCTTCCGTTTCGCTGATAACGGGAATCTCAGACGGCGTAAGACGCGGTTTTCCCATATTGACTCGCACGCCAACAGAACCATCTGCCATATCAACGAGCGCAGGAATGATGACACCCGCTTTTGTCAAGATACGCAGCTCTTTTTTATCGCTGAGTTGATTGGACGCGATATATTTTGCAATACAACGTGTTGCATTGCCGCACATCTCCGCTTCACTTCCGTCGGAGTTGAATATCCGCATCTCAAAATCTATGCCTTCTTGATCGCAAGGCAAAAGGATGACCAATCCGTCTGCCCCGATACCAAAATGACGGTCGCATACTTCAGCCGCTGCTTTAGCATAATCTTCAATTACTTCTTCTGCACCGTTTACGATTACAAAGTCATTGCCTAAGCCATTCCATTTTTCAAATTTCAACTGCATAGTTTACCTCCGAGAAATCGTCCAGTATTATTTCTATTTTACTGATAAAACGATGTTCTTGCAATCTTTCTTTTCGAAAATGGCAATTTCATAACATAAAAAAGCATCTGCCATCCCGATACGAGCAATATGATCCCCCAATCTTCTATTGCAAGCGATACTGTCGAGAATATCTCTTGTAAAAACGGTACATATATCACGGCTATATGCATCATGATAGAAGTCGCCATTGCCCAGATCAAAAATCGATTGCGGAAGATGCCCGCTTCCAAAGCATTGCAATATTCCGAGCGACAATCAAGAACATGAAACATCTGACACATTACAAGCGTTGTCAATGCCATCGTTCTCGCCTTGATCAAGTCACCTGTCATATAGTAAACAGCACCGAATACAGCCACCGTAGTCACACCTATCTGGATTCCGCGAAAGACGATCTTTCTTGACAACCCTCGCGAAAATACACCTTCATTTGGTTTACGCGGCGGTCGTTTCATACTGTCTTTTTCATTCGGATCGATACCGAGTGCCATAGCAGGCAGTCCATCCGTCACAAGATTGACCCATAATATTTGTACCGGCAAGAGAGGCAGCGGCATGCCT
This sequence comes from Selenomonadales bacterium, assembly GCA_017390595.1. Classification (GTDB taxonomy): domain Bacteria; phylum Bacillota; class Negativicutes; order RGIG982; family RGIG982; genus RGIG982. Next base: position 4,623 of record JAFPBC010000074.1, read on the forward strand.
AAGAGAGATGTCAAAAACATCGTCAATACCTCACCTGTATTGCAGGCTAACAGATATCGAATAAACTTACGAATATTATCGTAGATACCGCGTCCTTCTTCGATCGCAGCTGTGATCGTTGCAAAATTATCATCACTTAAGACCATAGCTGATGCCTCACGTGCAACATCGGTCCCACTTTTCCCCATAGCGATACCGACATTGGCTTCTCGAATGGCAGGTGCATCATTGACACCGTCGCCTGTCATAGCAACGATCTCACCTTGCTGTTTGAGCGCACGCACGATCTTGAGCTTATGTTCGGGTGCAACGCGAGCATAAACAGATACCGTTCGTATAGCACGCGAAAAATCCTGTTCTGTCATACTATCTATCTGCCTGCCTGTTAAAACGTTCCCTCCATCACCTTGACAAATACCGATCTCTTTTGCGATAGCAAGAGCTGTACTAGGATGATCACCCGTGATCATGATCGTCCGAACACCCGCTTCTCTGCACGTACGAATGGCCGTACTTGCCTCGGGACGCGGTGGATCCATCATCCCAAACAACCCGGTAAAGATAAGCTGTCGTTCCATCGCTTCTGTTATCGTTTCATTGCGTTTTACGATACGATATGAGGTTGCCAATACGCGCAGTGACCGTGATGCCATCTCTTCATATCGTGCTTCGATGTCTCGCTTCAACTGCGGTGATAACGCTCGTACCACACCATTCTCGTCAAGATAATATCCGCACAGTTCCAATACTCTATCAGGTGCTCCCTTCGTATAGAGTATCCGTTCTTTCTCTTTTTCATAAACGACAGACATACGTTTACGTTCCGAGGTAAACGCGATCTCTCCCACACGTACCATCGATTGTTCCAGTTGTTCTCGCCATATTCCCCATCTCGTGCCGACAATAGTCAACGCGCCTTCTGTCGGATCCCCATCGACCACGACGCTCTCTTGACGACTTCTCCAATGACCGCCTATCGTGATATCACGTTTTCGAATAACAGCATTATTACACAGAACAGCTGTTTCAAGCGCATTACGCAATATATCCGATATCACAGAATTCTCTACCGTATCATGTTCACATCGAAGCATCTGTTCTTCAGCTACTTCATATCGTTCGGACAACGTAACGATCTCCCGCACCGTCATCTTATTCTGTGTCAACGTACCTGTTTTATCCGAACAGATGACAGTCACGCATCCAAGCGTCTCGACCGCAGGAAGTTTGCGTATGATAGCCTTTCGACGCATCATCTTCTGCATACCGAGTGCCAACACGACTGTTACGATAGCAGGTAATCCTTCGGGAATCGCCGCTACCGCCAAACTGATACCTGCCATACACATCAAAAATATCTCTTCTCCGCGCCAAACACCGATCGCAACAACAAGGGCACAAATAGCAAAACAAATGGCAACAAGATATTTTCCGAGTTCTTGCAATCTCACTTCAAGCGGCGTTTTTTCGGCAGTATGATGTTGTATCATCCCTGCGATGCGTCCGACACTCGTCTGCATTCCCGTTGCGCATACGACAGCGACCGCCCGCCCTTTCGTGATGACCGTTCCCGCATGAAGCATATTCGCTTGATCACCGAGCGGTGTTTTCTCATCCGTAATGATACGCGAATGTTTATGTACAGGCATAGATTCACCTGTAAGCGGTGACTCATCGGCAAACAGATCGACATCTTCTACGATGCGCGCGTCAGCAGGTACCTTATCACCTGCTTCAAGCAAAATGACATCTCCCGGCACAAGTTCGACAGACAATACCTCTGTACGATTCCCATGACGTAAAACACGCGCCGTAGGAGAAGATAATTCACGCAAAGACCTCATCGACTGTTCGGCCCTATATTCCTGCACAAAGCCAAGTATCGCATTGACCAATACAATGACAAGTATCGTGACAGCATCTGTATATTCGCCCAGAAAAGCAGATATCAAAGTTGCCCCCAAGAGCACCAATACCATAAAATCTTGGAACTGCTCCGCAAATCCCATCCACCACGATCGTTTTCGTTCTTCCGATAACCGATTTTCTCCGTACTTTTCTCTTCGCCTTGCCACTTCCTCATTTGTTAGACCTATATGGATCGATACCTTAAACTTGTCTTCCAGCTCTTGTGTACTCAGTGTATAAAACGGTTTGTACATCAATCGTCACCCCATCTCTTGTTTGCTATCACTATATTCAGCCGTCGGAATAATAGACCGAATCAACAGAAAATGCTATACTAGCAATAGAAAAATCAAGTGAGGTGCTCACATGAATATAGATGGTATTACACTTCATGCCCTTGTACAAGAAATAGACACCCTGATACAAGGCGCACGGATCGACCGTATCACACAACCCGATAAAATGACGATCGTATTATCGCTTCGTCAACCAGGACGCAATTTGACATTAACGATATCGGCAGAACCGGACAGACCGCATATATTTGTCTCCGAACAAACATATGACAACCCTGCCGTCCCTCCCGCTTTTTGTATGCTCTTGCGCAAACATCTGGAAAACAGCCGCATCGCCAATCTTGAACAGCATCATCTCGATCGTATCTTATGGCTCAATTTTGATGTGCTCGGAAAAGGCGGTCGCATCATTACCAAATCCCTCGTTATCGAATTGATGGGAAGACATAGCAACGTTATCCTTGTAGAAGACAATGTCATTATCGACGCACTCCGTCGTATCCATGAAAACGAAAGTCGAGTACGCCTCATTCTTCCGTTCGAATATTATCAACTTCCGCCCGCAGAACCGAAACAAAACCTATTTTATACGGACGAAAAAGAACTCCTTGCCGCTATTCTTTCACAAACAGACCGTATTCTAAACAAGGCTATCCAGTCTATATTGATGGGCTTCGGCACACTTCTTGCAAGAGAGTTGTGCCATCGTGCAGGCATCTTTGAACAGACGCCCGTATCGGAATTAAACGACGAGGAACGCGAACGTTTTGCAGCTATTTTTTATGACTTTATCACATCGTTAAAAGCATCGCCTCAACCGATGCTTGCATATGATGCGAAAAAGAAAAAAATCATCGCCGTCAGTCCGATACCGCTTCATCATATAACCGAATATGAAACTCAAACGTTTCCAACGATCAGTGCGGCTATTTCGTTTGCGATTTCACTAAAAGGAACGGCCATAGCAGGACAACCCGAGCTCTTGAAATTCGTTCAAAACGAGCTTCGTCGCCAGCAAAAGAAACAAACGCTCCTCACCCAAGAATATCACAGCGCAACAAGAGCCGACGATATTCGCAAACTGGCTGATATTCTGATGGCTAACTTGTATCAAGACATCTCGCATCACCCGTCCACCATCACAGCGATCGACTATTATGATGAAAATTGTGCCGAGATAGAGATCGCTATCGATCCGACAATATCGCTTGCTGATAACGCCCAAAAATACTATGCCAAATATAATAAGCTCAAACGAGCTCAAACGATGCTGGAAGAACAACAGCGCACGTGTATGGAAGAATCTGCTTACCTTGCAAGCGTTGCCAACTCGCTTGAACATATCACAACACTCATTGAACTGGAAGAAATCAAAAAAGAATTGATAACAGCAAAATATCTACGCCCACCTAAGAAAAAAACAATGTCACTCGCGAAATCCACACCTTTAAAATTGACATTCGATGATATGACGATATGGATCGGTAAAAACAACTATCAAAACGACCTTCTTACGTTCAAACTCTCTTTACCGACAGACTTATGGCTCCATAGTAAAGACATCCCGGGTTCTCACGTGATATTGCGCACAGACGGCGAAGCAGCCAACCAACAGATAGAGATCGCCGCTCAGTTGGCAGCATACTTCTGCCAAGCAAGCGATGGTACAAAGATCCCCATCGATTACACACTTCGCAAATACGTCAAAAAACCATCCGGCGCAAAACCCGGATTCGTCAACTATACGCATCAACAGACCTGTTATATCACGCCCGATACCAAACAGATCGAAGCATGGCTGAAAGAAAAAGAATAACCTTACACAATACAAAAACTCACCTAGATCGGTGAGTTTTTATTTTATTCACTTATCTAAAAAATAAAAAACTTCCTTGATAAGGAAGTTCATGCATAAAATATATTGCCTGACATTGACCTACGCCAATGTCAGCAATGTTGATACAGCCACATTAAATCCCAATGGACTCAATGCCTTAATAAAATACAATATCAAAAATCCATCTATCCGTATTTCATTTCACTCTTCAAGGCAGAAGACCAAGACGCATACATGGGTCCTCCATACTGTATTTTATCGTCACGATCTAATTTATAATGATCCGATCGCTTAACCATATTATATCACTCTTTTATATAAAAGATAATAGTATGTATTATATTGTCTTTTATGCTCATATTCTGCATATTTTTCATAAAAAACAGGAAACACCTTGGTTTCGGCATTTCCTGTTTCATATTATCCCCTGTTATATTACTGGATATCTTGGATCAATACGCATTCTTCGCTATCGATCGACTCAACTTTGACAACGATCGTTTCTCTGCTGGAAGTAGGAACGTTTTTACCAATATAGTCAGCACGAATCGGAAGTTCACGATGACCACGATCGACCAATACAGCAAGCTGGATCATTTTCGGTCTGCCCATATCGATCACTGCATCGAGTGCGGCACGTACCGTTCTTCCTGTGAAAAGAACGTCGTCGATCAATACGATCGTTTTACCCGAAATGTCGAACGGAATATCCGTTTCATGAACGACAGCTTGATAACCGAGCTGCGACAAGTCATCACGATAGAGCGTGATATCAAGAACACCGACAGGTACAGATACGCCTTCAATGTTTTTGATCTCTTCCGCGATACGTTCACTAAGCGGAACACCACGGCTTCTGATACCGATCAAAATAAGGTTTTCGGTTCCTTTGTTTTTCTCGATGATCTCATGTGCGATACGTTTCAACGCACGTTTGATCGCCTGAGCATCCATAATTGTTTTTTTATCAATGACAACAGCCATTTTTCTCATCCTTTCTGTGAGCGTAATTTATGTAGAATTTTTTCCATATCGATAGGCATAGGCGCAGTAAACACCATTTCTTCACCACTCGTAGGATGTTTCAACCGAAGCTCAGCCGAATGAAGTGCTTGTCCTACGATGGCAAAAGGCACCTTGCTGCGACTGTATTTGGGATCGGCAACAACAGGATGACCGATATAAGCCATATGAACGCGGATCTGATGTGTCCGCCCTGTTTCCAACTTGCATTCAAGGAACGTATACTGCCCGAATCGTTCCAATACACGAAAATGTGTAACAGCCGATTTGCTGTTCTTTTCAACGACAGCCATCTGCTTGCGATCAGTTGGATGACGCCCGATCGGAGCATTGACTGTTCCTGTATCTTCGCGCATATTCCCATGTACGATCGTGAGATACGTACGTGTTGCCGTCTTCTCTCCGATCTGCAGAGCAAGCGATTGATGCGAGATATCGTTCTTAGCGGCAACCATAACACCCGAGGTATCTTTATCAAGACGATGAACGATACCGGGACGAAGTTCCCCATTGATGCCCGACAGATCGTCACAATGATAAAGAAGCGCATTCACAAGCGTCCCTGTATAATTGCCCGGCGCAGGATGAACGACCATACCGCGCGCCTTATTGATAATGATCATGTCAGCATCTTCATAAAGAATATCTAGCGCGATATCCTCCGCCTCGATATTGACTTCTGTCGGCTCCGGGATCGTAAATTCAATGACATCACGATTTCGGAGCTTATAGTTTGATTTTACCACAGAATGATTAACTGTGACAAAGCCATCTTGAATCAATTTTTGTATCTTGGCACGCGACATCTCGGCATTTTCAGCCTGTAAAAAACGATCTATCCGCTCGCCTGCCATTTCCGCTTCTATCGTCCATGAGAGAACATTTTCATTCACGTGTGTTCACCTCACTCTTATCCTTTTCCATAAAAGCTGCAGCGACAATAATAAACGCACCGCATACGATGCCGATATCCGCAATATTGAATATCGGCCAGATACGAAAATCAAAAAAGTCTACTACTTTTCCGATTTGAATGCGATCGACCAGATTCCCGATCGCACCACCGACAAGCAGTCCGACACCGATCTTCATCCATGCAGATTCTTTCTTGATAGCAGGATAAAAATAAATGACCGCCAGCACCATTGCTACCGCAAGCCCAATAAAAAAGAATGTCTGATCAGCGAAAAGCCCGAATGCGGCTCCGGGATTCAAGATATATGTGATATGAAAGATATCGGGAAGAACCGGGATCGATTCTCCGAGTCTCATATTTGCTTGTATATACGATTTGGATAATTGATCCAATACAACAATAAACGCGACTAAGATTCCCAAACGCATAGGGGTTCCTTTCTATCAATGCGACGAGTTGACCGTCTTTTTATTCATATCTTATAGTATATCACGAATTGGTATCGCGCGATATATAAGATATTTCTTTTTTCAAAATCCGCCTTGTTTCGCCTCGATCACTTTTAAGATAGACACAATGAAATCACCGATACCGAGCACATTAACAACGATCAATCGTCTGAGCACTTCCAATACCAGAGCAAAAACGACCGTCGCACCAACGGCTGCACCAAGACCACGCGCAATGCCCGCAACAAAACTCGTCCAGATAAGCTTGCGTGGCTTATTCATCAGCTCCACATATTCTGCTATACGCGATGCGTCAAGTCGTTCTGCGATCCGTTCCCACCGCGTCAAGAGTTCTTTGTTTTTCTCTTGATCCATTGGTCTCCTCCTCTACTATAAAATATGAAAAAAGTCGAGATGATATCCCGACTCTTTTCATTCTTATTTTATTCGTTCGCCAATACTGCTGCACAGCGTTTACAAAGCGTAGGATGTTCACTTACCTGTCCGACCGTTTCGTCGAAGATCCAGCAACGTTCGCATTTTTCGCCTTCTGCAGCTGCAACTTGAACTGCCATTTCAGTTTCTTCCGAACGGAATGCGCCTTCCGGAGCTTCCATACCTTCTACCAACTGAACACGCGATACGATCAAGAGACGCGGCAAGAATTCACCGAGTTCTGCCAAACGAGCATAGTTTTCGCCTGTTGCATAGATCGTAACCGCAGCATCGAGCGAGTGACCGATAACTTTGTCACGACGCGCGATCTCAAGCGCTTTTGTGATCTCACCGCGAAGATCAAGGATCTGTTCCCATTTCTGATCAAGCGCTTCGTTTTTGTATTCTTCGCTGAGTACAGGCCAATCAGCAAGCTGTACGCTTTCAGGCATATCAGCCGTTTTCGGCATATGTTTCCATACTTCTTCTGTCGAGAACGTAAGGATCGGCGAAAGCGATACAACGAGTGTTTTGAGGATATGATACATCGTCGTCTGTGCCGCGCGACGCGATACGGACGTAGCACCCGACGTGTAGAGACGATCTTTCAAGACATCAAGATAGATCGAGCTGAGATCGACCGTGCAATAGTTATGAACTGCATGATACATTACATGGAATTCGTAGTTTTCGAATGCCGCCGTTACTTTGTCATGTACCTGCGCCAAACGGAGAAGTGCCCATTTATCGAACTCTTCCAACTGATCGTACGATACCATATCTGTTTCAGGATTGAAATTGTTGAGGTTACCGAGGATGTAACGGAACGTGTTACGGATCTTACGATATACTTCGGAGAGCTGTTTCATGATATCGTTGGAGATACGGATATCTGCCTGATAGTCAGCCGACGATACCCACAAACGAAGGATATCAGCACCGAATTTTTCGATGATCTCTTGCGGGAAGATTACGTTACCAACGGATTTCGACATTTTTTTGCCTTCGCCGTCAACAACGAAACCATGCGTCAATACCGCATTATACGGCGCGCGACCGCGTGTTGCTACCGAAGTAAGAAGCGACGACTGGAACCAACCGCGATGCTGGTCACTGCCTTCGAGATAGAGATCAGCCGGCCAGCTGAGTTCTTCACGTTCTTCAAGAACTGCCGCATGGCTCGAACCACTATCGAACCAAACATCCATGATATCTGTTTCTTTGCGGAAGTGCGTATGACCGCATTTCGGACAAGCAAAACCTGTCGGCAAAATTTCTTCAGCCGATTTTGCCCACCATGCGTCAGAGCCTTCTTGTGCAAAGAGGTCTTTGATCACTTCGATCGTTTCTTCGTTGATGATATGCTCATTACATTTTTCGCAGTAGAAGATCGGAAGCGGAACGCCCCATACACGCTGACGGGAGATACACCAGTCATGACGATCTGCGATCATGTTATGGATACGATTTTCACCCCAGCTCGGGATCCAACGCGAATCTTCAACAGCTTTGAGAGCTTCTTCGCGGAATCCGTCGACCGATGCGAACCACTGTTCCGTCGCACGGTAGATGACAGGGTTTTTACAACGCCAGCAATGTGCATACTGATGGCGAACAGAGCCTTTCGAAAGGAGCGCACCACATGCAGCCAAGCGTTTGATAATAGGCACTTCTGCATCATGGATATCCATGCCTGCGAATTCGCCTGCTTCTTCTGTGAATTTACCCGCACCGTTGACAGGGCTGAGTACAGGAAGATCGTTGCGAAGACCCGTTTCAAAGTCATCGGGACCATGACCCGGAGCCGTGTGTACACAGCCTGTACCTTGTTCAAGCGTAACATAGTCAGCCGTTACAACGAGAGACGTACGGTCAATAAACGGATGCGTGAACGTCATGCCTGCAGCTTCTTCACCTTTGATCGAGCCTACGATCTCATACGATTCCCATTTCGCATCTTTGGCAACAGCTTCAAGAAGACCGTTCGCGATCAAGTATACTTCGTTTTCAACTTTTACCCAGTTATATTCAAGTTCCGGATGAACAGCGATAGCCACGTTCGCAGGAAGCGTCCACGGCGTCGTCGTCCAGATAACAGCGAATACGTTTTCATTCGTCAAGCCTGCAGGAAGTTTTCCCTGCGTATCGGCAGCTGCGAATTTAACGTAGATCGTGTGCGATTTTTTCTCAGCATATTCGATCTCAGCTTCAGCAAGAGCCGTTTCGCAAGACGGGCACCAATAGACCGTTTTCAAGCCTTTGTAGATATGGCCTTTTTTCGCCATATCGCCGAATACTTCGATCTGTTTAGCTTCATAACCATGTTTGAGCGTGATATACGGATTGTCCCAATCACCGTTTACACCAAGACGTTTGAAATCTTCGCGTTGAATGTCGATCCACTGAAGCGCATAGTTTTTGCACTCTTCACGAAGCGTGAGCGGATCAAGTTCATGGCGATTAAGACCCAAGTTTTTGATAGCCGCATGTTCGATCGGCATACCGTGCGTATCCCAACCCGGAACATACGGTGTCTGATAACCGCGAAGGGATTTGTATTTGAGGATCATATCTTTCAATACTTTGTTTACAACGTGACCGAGATGGATCTTACCGTTTGCGTACGGCGGGCCGTCATGCAAAATAAACTGTTTTTTGCCTGCCGCTTTCTGCTGGCGTTTGTTGTAAATATCATTCGTTTTCCAAAATTCCATGATCTCCGGTTCGCGTTTCGGCAAGTTGCCGCGCATAGGGAAATCTGTTTCAGGTAAGTTCAGCGTTTTGCTGTAATCCACTTTTCAAGCACCTCCAACATAAATAAAAAAACCTCTCATCCCATAAGGGACGAGAGGCAAAGTTCCCGTGGTACCACCCTAATGACAAGATACTTGTCACTCTAAGACGTAATATCGCACGTCACTCGGCATCGCCTACTGTTATTTCAGCGAGCAGCTCGGAAGGGATCTTCATCTGCTCTTGTTGCTCGGGCTTACACCATCCCCGATTCGCTGTCAACTCGTCACAGACTACTTGCTTCGTCATCGCGTTAAACTTATTTACAATACGAATATTATACAAAAACAGACCGATCGCGTCAATAACTTTCTCTTATCATAAGATAAGATTATTCACCCATCTGCGAATTTACCAACGTCAACTGACCTTCGATCAATGTACGGAGACGTGTACGATACAGATTCATCTCTTTTTGAAGCTGTTCGAACTCTTCACGAAGTCTCTGCACATCTTTGCTTGCTTCTTCGATCGCTTTCTGACCACGAAGCTCAGCTTCTTTGAGCATCAAGTCAGCTTCCTTACGCGCATTGAGTTTTACTTCTTCTGCCGTTTCCTGTGCAACGATAAGCGTGTTGTGAAGTGTCGTTTCCATCTTCTGATACTGTTCCAATTTGCTCTCGATACGTTCGAGAGAATCTTTTAATTCCGCATTTTCACGATAGAGATTTTCGTAGTGTTTAACGATCTCATCCAAAAACTCATCTACTTCTCCCTCGTTATATCCGCGAAAACTATGACCAAATTCTTTGTTATGAATATCTAATGGTGTTAACATGCGCGTCCTCCTTCTATATAAAGCGTCGTAATACTAGGTTGATCCTGCCTTTTTTCGTTGTTCCCATGACTTCTGCCACTTCTACGCGGCCACGACCGCGAAGCGAGATAATATCCCCTTCTTTGATCGCTTGCGAACTGCTTTTGACATCTTTCCAGTTCACTTTTACTTTATCAACGTCGATCTCATTCGCCATCTTACTGCGCGAGGTACCAAAACCGGCCGCCGCAATAACATCAAGACGCATCGACGCTACTGTCGTACGAATTTCCTTGACCTTCTGCTCTCTCGGCGGTATCTCGTCAAGAGCCATCTCGCTTGCAGACACTTGCGCCGCACCGATCGTTACGATCGATGTTAACAGATAATTCGCGATAACAGGCGATGTCACTACGATACAATGATCGCGACGCATCAAAATATCGCCTATCACATCACG
>JAFPBC010000075.1 GCA_017390595.1 Selenomonadales bacterium
ATATGCGAAGAACATCTGTTCATCATGTAGAGTATGAAAACCTAAGCGGTCGTGTGTAAATACATACGTCGCATTTTTTTCACTGTCTGCTAAGATCGTGTTTACCATCTCTGCATGTAACGGAGTATCGGTCAATTTTAAATCGATCGCTCTGAGCGTTTTCACGATGTTTTTATCGACCTCATCGCGTGGGATGATAATGGGGACTGTTCTGTTCGGTTTTTCGATACAGATCTCGACATTACATCTGTCACTAAAAAGGTCGACAAAGATCTTACGAACGTAGACTTGTTCGCAGAAATCATAATACTTACCTGTTTTAATGTTTTGCACTTGGATTCTTTTGTTTTCAATACGATAGTTCATCTGATTGCCTCCTTATATGAGGCAAAAGATAGGTTTGAAAGGTTTCAATTTTCAAGGGACATAGAATGCTAATGTTTTAGATTTTTAGCAACTCCACCGTCATACAGTGACGGACCGGCTGTTGACATGCGCTATCTCGGCTCTCATAATCAGGAGCACCAGAGAGATGCCATCCTCCCCAAAAAATCCACTGCATCATTCGATGACTCATCAGCAGTGCCGTCTTCCGTAGACGTAACGATCAACAGCTGCGCGAGATATATCTTTCGCTACATATATTATATCAAAAATATATGCCATTACGCAACTCAATTTTAATCTATAGTTTCTTTCATGGACACATTTAGCCTCCTTTTAGCGACGCTATCGTCGCCAAAACGGGTATGAAAAAATTTTTTCGAGATTTTTGTCCTCTTCAAATGTACATTCCCAATCACTATATTAAAAAGAATTTCATATTAAAGATTTTCTATTTCAACGGTATGCCGCAAAAAAAGAAAGGACGCATCAGCGCCCTCTCTCTTCGTATATTTTTTGTCGTTTCAGCTGATAGGTGGTGTCGAGCTTCGGATACAGGTCAAGGCCTGTCTTGAGCGTCACGCTCACAGTATACCTGCCGACCTCGATCTTTCGGATATAGCTGCGTATCAGCTCCTTGTACTCAGGAGAAGCAGGAGAATTTTTCAGCTGATTATACTCTGCCATGAGTACCTGCACGTCAAGCTCGGGGATATCCTGGCTCGTCTCTGCCAACAGCTCCGATTCAATTTCTGCTTTCTGCATCTCAAGTTCATCGAGCCGTTCTATCAGCGTAGCAGACATTAGCCCCGTTGCGACGGCGTCCGCAACATTCGCTAACGCTTCCTTTACCTCTTCCAACCGTTTCTGCAGATTTTCTTTCTCATCTTCTGCTCCCTGCTGTTTTCGCATCACATAGTTTTCTATCTGAGTTACTGCAAGCTTCATCGAAGCAGTATTGAGCAGTTCTTCTTCCAACAGTGCCACCACGGCGGCCTCCAGATAATCTCGATTGATCTCTTTATTTGTGCAGGCATGACGCTTGGAAGGGCATCGATACGTGACATAGACGCTCTTACATCTCCCGCTCTTGCGTGTGTTGCCGCTCATCGACCTGCCGCACTCCATGCAGAAGACCTTTCCCGAGAGCAGATAGTTCGTCTTGGCAACATTTCGTCTGCCGACATTCATATTATTCTTGAGTCGCGTCTGTGCCTTATCAAATGTTTTGCTATCTACGATCTGCGGGCAACCGCCTTCAATGATCACCATCTCACTTTCATCCTTATACAGATGCGTATTGCGCGTGCCATCGATACCTTTTGATGAACTTTTGTTGAAGACATACACACCTTTATACTTCATGTTGGTCAGAATACTGTAGAGACTGGTCTTTTTGAAGTCCTCTCCTCGCTTCGTAAGTCGCTTTTCCTCACGAAGTTTGTTCACGATGGCAGAGTAACTATATCCATTGACGAACATCTTAAAAATGATACGTACCGTTTCTGCCTCATGCTCGTTAATGATGAACTTTCGTGTAGACGGATGGATATCAAAACCCAACGGCACATTGCCGCCTGTATAACAGCACTTTAGTGCAGTCTCTTTCATGCCTTTCATAACTTCACGACCAAGATTGCGGCTGTAATATTCTGCCATTCCCTCGAGAATTGACTCGACCATGATACTTTCAGGTGAATCGTCGATATTCTCAAGCACGCTGTAGACCATCACGCCGTTCTTTTTTAATGCTTTTTTATATATTGCCGAATCATATCGCGAGCGGGCAAACCGATCAAGCTTGTGAACAAGAACGATATTGAACTCTCTTTTATCACTATCGGCTATCATCTGCTGAAAAGAAGGGCGTCGGTCATTCATGGCACTGCGTGCTTCATCAATATATGTATTGACGATGACGAACTTTTTCTTTTTGCAGTAGTCTTTCATCGCACGTATCTGCGCGTCGATGCTCTCGGTGCGCTGATTGTCGCTGCTGAATCTGGCGTATAATGCTACTTTATTGAT
>JAFPBC010000076.1 GCA_017390595.1 Selenomonadales bacterium
GAATAAGCAAAAAAGCAATATAGCTCCCAAGATCAGACCAGAAAAAATGCCCGAATATTGAGAAGGAGTAGAGGTTGTATTGCTACGAGAACTTCTTTCTGTATTTGTAGCACTGCAAAAATAGTCGTCGATATCCGAATCTGTTGTCGTGTTGCCACCTCTGAGAGGTAGTCTGTCCTCTTCGGATACGCGGCTGTTATAATCGTCTACGACCCAGTCGGGTATTTCGTAATTTTCTCTGCTACCCATATAGATACCTCCCAATGCTTTATATTATCATTGTACAATATTATTTACCAATATGCAAGTGAAATCGGATTATAATACAAGTTTTTATGTGTTTTCGATAGGTTTTGCGGGCGGGCAGAGTGGCGGATGGTGATTTTTAAGCAGTCTACACCGTAGTATAAGGTAGGCGAGGATAGGGCATAATGATATACAGAAAAAGAAAGAGCACAGCATAAGCTGTGCTCTTATCAGGTCGTCTTATTTTTTGCCGTTTTTGTAGGATTCAGCCAATACTTGGATCGGATGGAATACAACTTGCGGCATTTTGTTCTGTACGAGACCGTCAGTGATGTGCATACGGCAGCTCGGGCAAGATGCTGTTACATAGTCAGCATTCGTAGCTTTGATGTTAGCACATTTTCTGTCGTTGATCTTACGGGAAAGTTCATAATGCGCCAAGCTGAAGGAACCGCCGGATCCGCAGCAACGATCATGTTCTTTCATTTCAACGAATTTAACGCCCGGGATGGATTTCAAAATTTCGCGCGGTTGCTGCGTAACTTTGATACCACGGATCATGTGGCACGGGTCGTGCATCGTGATCGTTTTGTTGACAGGACCCATGAGGGATTTGTCATAGCCGACTTCGATGAGGAATTCGCTGATCTCACGTACTTTTTTGGAGAGTTTTTCTGCGCGAGCTTTCCATACCGGATCTTTTTCGAGCCAATGCGGATAATCTTTGAGTGCTTCTACGCAGGAACCGCAAGCACCGATGACATAGTCAACGTCGAAACGTTCGAATTCTTCGATCGTTTTGCGAGCCATTTCGTTAGCGAGGTCGAAGTCGCCCGAAACGTGTACCGGTGTTGCACAGCAGTGCTGTTTGCCCGGGATAACAACTTCGATGTTGTTAGCTTTGAGAACGTCGATAACTGCCGTACCCATATCAGTGTACATGTAGTTGATCGTACAACCCGTGAAGAATGCAACACGGAGTTTTGCGCCCGGAACTTTGATCACTTCAGGGAACTGGCTGCGAAGCGGGGAGGATGCGATCGGTGCAGTTGCACGATTCGGGTCCATACCCGGCATCGGAAGGCGGGATACCGCTGCCATTTTACCCGGGATCTTTTTGAACGTCAAGCCACCGAACGTACCGCCCATTTTGAGTGCGAAGTCAAAGAGCTGACGGTTACGGAGGAGACGGAATACATTCTTTTTGATCGGATGGAGACCGCGAACTTTGATCGCAGCGTCACGACCGCGGAGAATGAGCTCGTCTGCAGGAACGCCGCACGGGCAAGCTGCTGCACACGATTTACAGTTGAGGCAATGAGCCATAATGGAGTCAAACGCACCGGAGATCGGGAGTTTGCCATTGAGGATAGCCTGCATCAAGGAGATCTTACCGCGAGCAACGGAGTGCTCTTTGCGGGTTTCTCTATAGATCGGGCAGACTGCTTGGCAGTTGCCGCATTTCATACAATTGGCTAATGCGTCATCAATGTCACGAAGAAGCGTTGCATCATGGGCATTGATGGCTTCGCGAGTGATTTCTTTTGCCATAGCTTAGCACTCTCCTAACAATTTACCAGGATTCAAGATCAAGTTCGGATCCAAAGCACGTTTTACAGCTTTCATAGCTTCCATACCTGCTTTGCCGTGCTGGAATTCCATCCAAGGCAATTTGCCGAGGCCGATGCCATGTTCGCCGGAGAGCGTACCGCCGAGTTCTACTGCGCCGCGGAACATAGCGTCCATTGCAGCGTATACGCGTTTCATTTCTTCTTCGTCGCGGATATCGCAAACGATCGTCGGATGCATGTTGCCGTCGCCTGCATGACCGAACGTACCGATCGTTACGTTGTTGTCAGCTGCTGCTTTTTCAACGAGAGCGAGGAATGCAGGGATTTTGCTGCGCGGAACCGTAGCGTCTTCTACGAACGTAGTCGGGCGGAGTTTTGCGAGGCAAGGAAGTGCCATACGGCGAGCCGTCCAGAGCTGTTCTTTATGTTCTGCCGATTTTGCAAGGTGAACTTCACCGTTGTTGTCAGCGAGGACTTTTTCAAGGCGTTTTGCTTCGTCTTCTACAACGATCGGGTTACCGTCGACCGTGCAGAGGAGGATAGCAGCTGCGTCTACCGGGAGACCTACGTGCATGAAGTCTTCTACTACGCGGATCGTTTTGTTGTCGATGAGTTCGAGCGTAGCCGGGATGATCTTAGCAGCGATGATACCTGCAACCGCGTTACCAGCATCTTCGAGCGTTTTGAACGTAGCGATCATGCTCTTATCTGCTTCCGGTTTCGGGATGAGTTTGAGGTATGCTTTCGTGATAACGCCGAGCGTACCTTCAGCACCCGTGAAGAGTTTCGTCATATCATAACCGGAAACGTCTTTAACGTTTTTACCACCCGTATGGATGATCTCACCGTTCGTCAATACGACTTCGAGACCCTGTACATAGTTTTTCGTGATACCGTATTTGAGACCGCGGAGACCGCCTGCGTTTTCGGAGATCGTGCCGCCGAGGCTAGCCGTTTTGACCGTGCCCGGATCAGGCGGATACATGAGACCGAACTGGCCTACATGGTCGTTGATGTCCTGTACGACAACGCCTACTTCTACTTCAGCGATGAGGTTTTCAAGGTCAACGTCGATGATCTTGTTGAAGCGGAGCATAAGAAGGACGATACCGCCTTTGAGCGGAGCCGTACCTGCGGAAAGGTTCGTACCGGAACCGCGAGTGTATACCGGAATTTTGTGCGTGTTGGCATATTTCAAAATTTCGGATACTTCTTTTGCCGTGCCGGGAATAACGACCGCATCCGGCATGTAAGAGTGACCCGGAGTTGCATCATACGAGTATGCGTACAGATCTTCCGGTTTCGTCAAGACGTATTCTTCGCCGACGATTTTCTTTAATTCTTCGATCATTTGGGTGTTTTGCATATTTTTTCTACCCCTCTACAAAAAATTTTTTAAAGAAATGAAAAATTTAAACTATTCATATATATTAGTATATAACTAATTGACAGAAAATTAAATCGGGCATTTCCTGTAATGTAATGTAGGGAAAAACATTACAAAAATACAAATAAAGAACATCATCAAATGTTAAAAAGATGATGTTCTATCGCGTAGTTGACGAGCTCGGATTTTTTCTTGATGTTCAGCTTGTTCATGATACGCGAGCGGTAGGTGTCGATCGTTTTGGGGCTGAGGGAGAGGATCTCGGCGATCTCGCTGTTGGTGAAGCCTTTGGCAAGATAGCGGAGAACTTCACGTTCGCGGATGCTGAGGAGAATGTAGGGATCGGTCATGTCGGATTTCAGCGGCGCGGAGCGCAAAAGGCTGTCAATGAGTGTCTGCGAGATGGATTCGTTGAGGTATTTTTTGCCTTCGTATATTTTGTGTATCGCTTCGATGAGCTCGCTGTCGGCCGATTTTTTGAGCAGGTATCCGTCTGCGCCCGCCCGCATGACTTCTTTGATATATTCTTCGTCATCGTACATCGTGAGGACGAGGATGCTGCAGACAAGGCCGCGAGAGCGTATTTCTTTGATGCAGTCGATGCCGCTCATGTTGGGCATGGATAAGTCTAGGATGAGGATATCGGGTCTTTTTTCTTCGACTTGGCGGATGGCCGTAAGTCCGTCTTCTGCTTCGCCTACGACTTCGAATTCGGGCGAGAAGGAGAGGAGTGCTTTGAGTCCCGAGCGGATCAAGGTATGGTCGTCAGCTAAGATGATCTTGATGGTGTCCAATGGGAACACCTCCTTATATAAATAGAAGATATTAGGCAGATGTCGTTTGCTTGCGTTTGCCGAACCAGACGAAGCAGATGATGCCGATGATGATGACGGCAAGGCTGGTGAGCTGTGCCGATTTGAGTCCCCAAAGAAGGATCTCGTAGTCGCCGCGCAAAAATTCGAGGAAGAATCTTGCGAGCGAGTAGAGGATGGCATAGAGGGCGATGACTTGTCCGCGTGCGTGTTTCGTCGTGCGGAAGAGGAGCAGGATGGCGAAGATGATGACGTCAAGCTGTCCTTCCCAGACTTCGGCAGGCCAAAGCGGTACAGCGCCGTAGGTCTGATACGCAAGTGTCGTTGATGGGTACAGGATGCCGAACGACCCGCCTGTCGGTGCGCCGAACGCGTCTCCGTTGAGGAGGTTGGCGTTGCGGCCGATGGCTTGTCCGAGGATGATGGCAGGTGCGACGATGTCGGCGAGTGCAAGCGTGTCTATCTTATGATAGCGTGTGTAGAGCCAGCCTGTGATGATGCCGAACACGATGCCGCCTTGTATTGCCATACCGCCTTGCCAGACGTATGGGATCTCTGTGAGATGGTGCTGATAATAGTGCCAATCGAAGAAGAAGACATCCCACAGTCTTGCGCCGACGAGCCCTGCGATGGCGCAGTAGAGGCCGAGGTCGGGGATGTGCTGATGGTATCTGCCGTCTTGTTTGGCGAGAAAATAGGCAACGCCCGTCGCGAGGACGATGCTCAACATAAGGACCATACCGTAAGCACGGATGGGAAAATCACCGATGAAAAAAAGATATTGATGCATAAAGCCTCCTTGTATATAGAAGAAAGTTGCTTCATCTCTATTATAGGAGGTGGAGGATCTTTCTACAACCGATTTATCAAAGAAAATCGTCTGCCGTACGATAAACGGATGTGCGGAGATGTTTTGGCGGGCGGGTACGGATATCTTTCGATACAAAAGAAAATCGTCTGCCATACGGCAAACGACTTGACATCAGTTATGCGATCCGCTTCGCTCGGTAAGCCATGTGCGGACTTCTTCGAGGATATCTTCTTTGGCAGAGATGACAAGCTCTCCGCTCCATTCTTGGCCTGTATCGCTGTCTTGCCAGAAACGGTTGTCTTGGAATGTGCCCGTAGGAAAGAAGCTGCCTTCCAGCGTCGTGACGAGACTGTCACGGATGCTCTGGTGGAGCGTTTTGCGGGCGGTCGACATCTGCGGTCTCGCAGTCGTTTCGGTAATGAGCCCACTAGTGCCTTGACGAATGTCGATATGGCTGAGCTGCTGACCGCTTGATCGGGCTTCCTTGAGTGCTTGGCGAGCACAGCGTGATGCTTCTGCTCGGGAGATACTGTCATCGTGTACCGTGATACGCGTACTGCCGAGGATAAGTTTATACATGAAGTGCCTCCTTTTTTTGATAATAAGATATGTAGCGGGAACGGTTAATAGAACGAATAAACCGTTGACTTTAGGTTTCTTAATCGATATAATATAAGAGATATTTACAAATTGACACTCCGATGAAACAGAGTAGTAGGAATGCCGATGAGCACAGAAAAATGGCGGTCGATGCAAGCCATGTCAGAGGTGACCGA
This sequence comes from Selenomonadales bacterium, assembly GCA_017390595.1. Taxonomy (GTDB): domain Bacteria; phylum Bacillota; class Negativicutes; order RGIG982; family RGIG982; genus RGIG982. Next base: position 5,604 of record JAFPBC010000076.1, read on the forward strand.
ACTCGCTGGGGAGGAACGGATTTTCCGCGCATAGCCTGCGTTATCGGCGAGAGTGGGCGGCCTAACGGTCGTCAAACAGGGTGGTACCGCGAGCAATCGTCCCTGGCGAATTCAACGCCGGGGATTTTTTATTTTTAAGAAGGTATAAGGGGGAATAACGGTGGAAGAAAGATATTCACCATTAGACATTGAATCGAAATGGCAAGAAAAATGGTTGGCTGACAACGCCTTCAAAACGGAGATGGACAAAGACCGTCCCGAATATTATGTATTGGAAATGTTCCCGTATCCGTCGGGCAACTTGCACATGGGTCACGTGCGTAACTACTCGATCGGTGACGTCATCGCGCGTTACAAAACGATGCAGGGCTTCAACGTGCTCCATCCGATGGGCTGGGACGCGTTCGGTATGCCTGCCGAAAATGCGGCTATCAAACACAAGCTCCAGCCTGCTGACTGGACATGGTCGAACATCGACAATATGCGTAAACAACAGCGCGCACTCGGTCTCTCTTACGACTGGGACCGCGAAGTAGCAACGTGCCATCCCGAATACTACCGCTGGACGCAGTGGCTCTTCTTGCAGTTCCACAAAATGGGTCTTGCGTATAAGAAAAAAGCATCCGTTAACTGGTGTAACGAATGTAATACCGTTCTTGCGAACGAACAGGTCATCGACGGCTGCTGCTGGCGTTGTGACTCGACTGTCGTGAAAAAAGACCTCGAACAGTGGTTCTTCAAAATTACAGATTATGCTGACACGCTTCTCAAAGACCTCGACCTTCTCGGCGGTTGGCCGGAACGTGTAAAAACGATGCAGGAAAACTGGATCGGTCGCAGCGAAGGTGCCGAATTCAGCTTCGATGTACCTGAATTTGATGAAAAGATCCCTGTTTATACGACGCGTCCCGACACCATCTTCGGTGTCAGCTACATGGTGCTCGCACCGGAACATCCGCTCGTAGACAAGCTCATCGCAGGCAGAGAAAACGAAGCGGAGATCCGCGCGTTCGTTGAACGTGTACGCAACCAGAGCGAGATCAGCCGTACGGCTACCGATGTAGAAAAAGAAGGTATCGCAACGGGCGCATACGCTCGCAATCCGATCAACGGCGAAGATGTACCTATTCTTATCGCCAACTATGTCCTCTACGAATATGGTACGGGTGCTGTCATGGGCGTTCCGACGCATGACGAACGTGACTGGGCATTCGCTACGAAATATAACCTCCCGAAAAAAGTCGTCATCGACAGCGGTGACGAAAGAAGTGTCCTCGAA
>JAFPBC010000077.1 GCA_017390595.1 Selenomonadales bacterium
ATTTTCGCCGATGCGCGCATAAAGATAGCGCGAAGGAGGAATGAAGATGAGGTCGGCAAGAACGATATTTTTCGGCTCTCTCGTCATGATGGCGGTACTGTTCGGTATCGGTGCCAACCGCTGCGCATCGATCGACGAAGTCGTGATAAGCCGTGCGGAGACGACAGAGAAGGTCGTCGCTGTCACGATCGACGACGGCCCGCATGACAAGGCGACACCGCATATGCTCGATGCCCTTCGCGAGACGGGTATCAAGGCGACGTTTTTTATTTTGGGAAAAAGTGCGGAAGAATACCCGAGCTTAGTACGGCAAGCGATAGCAGACGGTCATGAGATCGCCACACACGGATACAGCCACCGCAACATGGCGCGGATGTCGCGAGCCGAGTGCGAGGAAGAATGGGAAAAAGCAGAACGCATACTGGCAGAGCTCGGCGCACAGGCGAGGCTCTTTCGTCCGCCCGGCGGCGCGTACGGCGAGGCACTTGTCAAAGGGGCGAAAGAGCGCGGATACCATGTCATCTTGTGGGACGTCGATACACGTGACTGGCAAGTACCGTCTGCCGATACCATCGCCGAACGCATCCTGTCAGACGTACGCGCAGGCTCTATCATCCTCCTGCATGACGGGCAGTATCCCATACACAGCGCCGACGCGCTTCGCAAAGTCGCATCCCGCCTGAAGGCAGAAGGCTACTCGTTCGTCACCGTCAGCGAGATGCTCGGCATATCGGGCGGAGCAGAGTGAGGCTCGTGCGTGGCATAGTCGTAATACGGCACGAGCGACCGCCAATAGACGGCGATCCGCGCATCATAGCGATGCACCGCGGCGGTACGCTCATTGCGAAGTGCTTGGATATGCGCGAGCAGGTCGGGCGTGAACGTGTACGTCTCCGACTTCGGTACAGTCAGCGGTCTTGCGTATTCGGCAAGGCGGGTCGCGACCTTGACATTCGTGCGCCCTTCTTTTAAGAGGACGGCAGGCTCCAAGCGGTCGGAACCGCGCATACGATGCACGAGACAGTTCGGCTCAAATGTCGTGATGACATTCGCGTCGTCTCCCGTATAAATGAGCGCCGTTTGACAGGACGGACACGCGGACGTACCGTTTGAGAAGCAGGCATGGCAAGAAGCACAGACGATTTCGCTCATAGGAACACTCCTTTTCGATTTTTGGGAAAAACTTCATTTCTAGTTTGCCCGTAAAATGGTACAATATAAGCAAAGAGAAACCAAACGGAGGAACTGAACATGATAGCAAACAGAGAATTTGAAATGATGGATAGAAATGCGCTTCATACGCTGCAGGAAGAACGCCTTGCGAAAACGGTACGCTGGCTGTGGGAAAAAAGCGACTTCTACCGCACGCTCATGCAGGAACGCTATGACGATGAAAAGTCCGTCAGCTTAGCGAATCTTTCGATGATGCCGCTCACGAGCCGCGCGGACCTTGAGAAAGAAGCACCGTACGGCCTTCTTACATTCCCTATCACGACGGTCGAGCGTATCCATATCCTCGCAGGCCAGTCGGGTCATCTTGCCGCTTGCTACACGAACGGCGATATCGGTAA
>JAFPBC010000078.1 GCA_017390595.1 Selenomonadales bacterium
CGCATCGTCACCGTCCTCAACGAAGTCGAAGCAGAATTCGATGAGATCACAGAAATTCTTCTCTCGCATGAGATCGCCGTCAATCGTATGGCAACGACAGGCATCCTTCCGCTCGACAAAGCCGAAGCGCTCGAAGTCGTCGGTGTCGGCGGTCGTGCCAGCGGAAGATGTACGGACAGCCGTATCGGTCAGCCGTACGACGCGTACGCGGAACTTCCGCCGCAGCTTATCACGGACGAACACGGCGACGTCATGGCACGTATCACCGTCCGTGTGAGTGAAGCCAAAGAAGCGATGAAGCTCATTCGTGAAGCCGTATTGAAACTGCCCGCAGGCGATATCTACGCACCTGTCGGCAACATCGCGGCAGGCACGTTCGGTATCGGCTGGTCGGAATCGGCGCGCGGCGAGAACTGCCACTTCGTCATGGTCGGTGCGGAAAACACCGTCTACCGTTACCGTATCCGCTCGGCGGCGTACAGCAACTGGCCTGCTGTCGCGCTTGCCGTACCGGGCAACATCGTACCGGACTTCCCGCTCATCAATAAGAGCTTTGAATTATGTTATGCGTGTTGCGACCGCTAAGGAAAGGGGAATGAAAGATGCTTGAAACGATACTCAAGATTTGGAAAACAGGCACCGTCGCGCCGAAGCGCTCGCTCCCCGAACCGCAGGGAGCAAGACGCGGCACGATCGATTTTGAAGGCACGGCATGCCTCGTCTGCGGCAACTGCGAACACGCTTGCCCGACAGGTGCTATCCGCATCGACGGCGCGCCGAGAAATGCCACGATGGAAATACAGTATGACAAATGTTTGTTCTGCGGTGTGTGCGTTGCAACGTGCAGTAACCAAGCGCTCCTCCAGACGAACGAACTCAGGATAGCGGCAAGAACGCGCGACGAACTTCGCGTCAGAAAGGGGAGAATGCAGTGAACAAGAGCCAAGGAGAAGAACTCAGAAAAGCCATCAACAAACTGTACGGCGGTTCGCTCCATATCCGCCACGTAGACACAGGCTCCTGCAACGGCTGTGATTTCGAAATGGGTCAGCTCGGCAGTCCCGTCTACGACCTCGCCCAATACGGCGTCAACTTCGTAGCGTCTCCTCGTCATGCCGATATGCTCATGGTCACGGGCGGTTGTGTCCGTCAGCTGACCAAAGCCTTGTACGACACGTATGAAGCTACACCCGAACCGCGCCTTGTTGTAGCCGTCGGAGCGTGCGCGTCGAGCGGCGGCCTGTTCGGCTCGTCGTACGCGGGGGGCGGCGGTGTCGATCGCCACATCCCCGTAGACGTCTATATCCCCGGTTGTCCGCCTTCGCCCGATGCGCTGATAGCCGGTATATTGAAAGCCATAGGAAGAGAAGGAGATTTGAAATGAAACAAGAGATAGCAAGATTCGAGGCGGACTTTTTCAAAGCCTTGGGTCATCCGCTCCGTATCCGCATCTTGGCAGTATTGGCACAGGGCGAACGTACCGTCAACGAGATACAAGCGTTGACGGAAAGCGAAGGCTCCGCGGTCAGCCAACAGCTCGCCGTCCTCCGCAGTAAAAACATCGTATACGGAACGAAAAACGGTACACGTGTCATCTACAGCCTGCGCGACCCGATGATAAAAGACCTTCTGATGACGGCAAAGGCCATCTTTCAGAATCACCTCATCGACTCTATCGCCATGCTCGACCACGTCAGCAAAGAAGATACATACGAATAAGAAAAAAGAACGACTCTTTGATGGGGTCGTTCTTTTTTGTATTCCATTTGCCTAGGGTATTGGTTTACGGTAGAATGGGTAGTATGAAAGGAGGAGTATGTGATGGGACTTATCATGCACGTCGATATGGATGCGTTCTACGCGTCGATAGAGCAAAGAGACGACCCTTCGCTCCGCGGAAAGCCCGTCATCGTCGGCGGTACGGGTGCGCGCGGTGTCGTGGCGACAGCTTCGTATGAAGCGAGACGGTACGGCGTCGGCTCGGCAATGGCGATGTCGAAAGCGCGTCAGCTCTGCCCGAACGGCATTTTTATCGATGGCGACCATGCACACTACGAAGCCGTATCCGCACAGCTGATGGAGATCTTAGGCTCGTTCTCGCCGATGGTCGAACCGCTCTCCTTAGACGAAGCGTTCCTCGATATCAGCGGTCTGTCTCGTCACCACGCTTCTCC
>JAFPBC010000079.1 GCA_017390595.1 Selenomonadales bacterium
GATGCTGTCGCCGATGCGTCCGCCGTCGAGCGGATAACATGGCAAGAGGTTGATGAGATTGAGCCACGCGGCAATATGCGACCACACGAGGCAGACACGCTCCCCCGTCCATAGATAGACGGCAAGCAGTACGCATACGCTGATACTGCCGAGCGCGGGCCCGCCGAGTGCGATGACTGCTTCGCGCGCAGTAGTGACTGCGTTTCGTTTGAGACAGACGACAGCACCGAGCATCGGGACAAAGTACGGCAGTGATGTACGCACACCGACGATGCGTGCGGCAAGTACGTGACCCATCTCGTGACAAAAAAGCGCGATGACCACACCGAGCGCACAGTCACGACCGAAAAATATCTCATACGTCTCAAACGACAGCCATGCCGATACTGCCGACAGCACACTTGGCTCAAGCGCATACGCGCTAACGAGCGTGCCGACACCGATACACAGCTTTTTCAGATAGTCGCCTACACAGCACCGGCACCGTATCATCAATCACGCCTCCCAAACAAAAAGCAGTCCGTACTCACTATTATGTGAGCACAGACTGCTTTACGCATCTTATCTTATTTGTTTGCGATGGCCTGTTTTGCCGCTGCTGCGATATCAGCTGCCGTCAAGCCGTATTTTTTGAGGAGGTCTGCCGGTTTGCCCGATTCGCCGAACGTATCTTTTACGCCGACACGAACGAGACGAGCAGATGCTTTTTCTGCCAATACTTCGGCAACAGCACTGCCAAGACCGCCGATGATGCTATGTTCTTCGCACGTTACGATCGCGCCCGTAGCGTTTGCTGCCGCTACGATAGCATCTTCGTCGATCGGTTTGATCGTCGGCATGTTGAGAACAGTTGCCGAGATGCCTTCTTCAGCGAGCATTTCTGCCGCTTCGAGAGCCGCCGATGTCATGATGCCCATACCGATGAGCGTGACGTCTTTCCCTTCTTTGAGCGTAACGGCTTTACCGAATTTGAATTCATACGTTTCGTCGAATACATCGGGTACACCCGAACGACCGAGACGGATGTAGACCGGGCCGTTGTATTCTGCCGCCCAGCGAACGACTGCTTTTGCTTCAGCCGCATCGGCAGGAACGAGGACCGTCATATTCGGAAGCGCGCGCATGATAGCAACGTCTTCGATCGCCTGATGTGTCGCACCGTCTTCGCCGACCGTAAGGCCTGCGTGCGTTGCCGCAACTTTTACGTTCAATTTCGGATAGCAGACGGAGTTGCGGATCTGCTCGAATGCACGACCCGTTGCGAATACCGCGAACGTCGAAGCGAATGCCGTTTTGCCCGCTGCCGCAAGACCTGCCGCCGTACCGATCATATTCTGTTCAGCAATACCCGCGTTGAAGAAACGCGTCGGATATTCTTTTTTAAACATAGCCGTTTTTGTCGAACCGGACAAGTCCGCGTCCAATACTACGATATTTTCATTCTGACCGCCGAGCTCACGCAGAGCCTCGCCGTATGCTTCTCTAGTAGCTTTACCCATGACTCAATACCCTCCTGCTTATGCCAAATCTTCTGCCAAAACTTGTTCGCACTGTTCTTTAGACGGTGCGTTACCATGCCAGCCTGCTTGATTTTCCATGAAGGAAACGCCTTTGCCTTTGACCGTTTTTGCCAAAATGACAGTCGGTTTTTCCGTTTCGGCTTTTGCCGCCTGGATCGCATCATAGATAGCAGGAATGTCGTGACCGTCGATCTCGATAACATTCCATTGGAATGCACGCCATTTGTCCGCAAGCGGAAGCGGCGACATGACATCAGCGACATTACCGTCGATCTGAAGTCCGTTATAGTCAACGAATGCTGTTACGTTGCTGAGTTTGTAATGACCTGCGAGCATCGCTGCTTCCCAGATCATACCTTCTTGCAATTCACCATCGCCCATGAGAACGAAGATACGGTGGTCGCTGCCGTCAAGACGTGCGGCAAGAGCCATACCGTTCGCTGCAGCCAAGCCCTGACCGAGAGAACCTGTGGACATATCAACGCCCGGCAAATCTTTCATGCTCGGATGACCTTGCATACGCGTATTTACCTGACGAAGTGCCATGAGCTCTTCTTCCGGGAAATAACCTTTTGCCGCAAGCGTTGCATAGAGTACCGGTGCCGCATGACCTTTCGACAATAC
>JAFPBC010000080.1 GCA_017390595.1 Selenomonadales bacterium
ATGGGTGATATCCGTTTGGATAACGATACGGCAGGTCTTTGGGCGAAATACTATGGCGGTAAATCGGAAATGGATGCACAGAAAGCGAAATTCGTGAACGAGTACACGGCATACCAGTTCGGTTACGATAAGAAAGTCAAAGGCGGCTGGACTGTTGGTACAGCGTTCAGCTACAACGACGGCGAAAGCACTTACGAATTGGGCGGTAAAGGCGATGTTTCGGTTGCGAGCCTTTCGTTCTACGGCACGCGTCAGAGCGATGACGGCAGATATCTCGACCTCGTCGTCAAAGGCAGCAGACTTGACAGCGACTACACCGTCTACAATGATATGCGTCATAAACTCGAAGGCGACTACGATACGTGGGGCGCATCGTTCAGTGCGGAATACGGTAAACGCATGGAAAGATCGAACGGCTTCTACTTCGACCCGAGCGTACAGCTTACTGTCGGTCATATCCATGGTGCGGACTATGCGGCTGCGAGTGATTTCCTCGACAGCAACAACAAGTACAAAAACATGTATGTTCACCAAGACAGCATGAACAGCGTGGTCGGTCGTATCGGTTTCGGTATCGGACAGAAAACGACGAAAGCTAACTATTTCGCAAAAGTTGCTCTTGCACATGAATTTGCGGGAGACTTCTCGACGACGTATCGCGCTGATGGTGAAGCGGGCGGCCGCACGAATATCGACTTCGGCGGAACGTGGTGCGAACTTCAAGTTGGCGGCAGCATGAAATTGAGCAGTACGAGCGTACTCTATGCAACGTATGAACGCAGCTTCGGCGGCGATGTTGAACAGAAATATCGCATCGATGCAGGTATGCGTTTCAGCTTCTGATCAAAAAAGTTTGATGGGGGCGGCATAAGCCGTCCCTGTCAATAAAGGAGAACAATATATGGAACAAACGCAATATACAGTCAATGAAAAAACGACGAAGTGGAAAGCATTCTTGGCGGAAAATAAAATAGAGTGTTTTTCTGTGGAAGAAAAACAAGATGAAAACGAAACAGCAGTCTTTCGTAGTCAGATGCAGATAAAAGGACAGATATTGCCGATGGCGATCTTGCTTGATAAAAGTGTGTATGCACTTCTTCAAGTACAGCTTGCAACGGGTGTTGTGACAGATAAAGTGTTTACGAAGATCGCACCGTATCTGAATGAACTCAACAATAAATATCGCATCTCCAAATTCCTCGTCTCTCCAAACGGCGATCTTCTCCTCAATGTTTGCATGACATTTGAGACGAATACGTTTAACCCTGTACTTCTCAATGCTGTTACGATGGAAACAGCAATGTTTTTGGAAACAGAATATGCACCGATCATGGCACGCGTATGGAAAGCTATCAAATAAAACACGATAAACAAAAAATACCCAATGAGGAGCAGAATTCTCATTGGGTATTTTTGTATAAGCGTATAGATCGGTGGATTGAAAATATAATATGGGGTCTCATTCGATAGCGTTATTCTTTCTGTACGGAACACGTGCGGCAGGTACCAATTGCGAGGCGGGGCCTATATGGGTAGGCTGGTCGTCGAAGAAGATATTGGCATCGAATGCTTTGAGAATCTCGCTTTTTTGGATACCGCCGAGGAAGAAGGCTTCGTCGATCCGCACGTTCCATGCACGGAGCGTTCTGATAACGCGTTCGTGTGCAGGCGCGTTACGTGCTGTGACGAGAGCTGTTCGGATCGGTACGGGCTCGTTTGGGAACTCGTTTTGGATAATGGAGATCGTTTTTAATAATTTGGCAAACGGGCCTTCGGGCAATGGTTTTTTTGCATTGGCTTGCTCATGTTCGGTAAATGCTTCCAAACCACATTGTTGATATATTCGTTCGGCTTCATCCGAGAATAAGACCGCGTCTCCGTCGAAGGCTATTCTGATCTGATTGATCTCCTTGTTGGGGTCGATCGGAAGATTGGAGTGAGAGCAGATAAGACCCGCGGCGAAGTTTGCGTTGATCGCCTCTTGTACATCAAGCTCGTTTGCCGACAAAAAGAGGTCTGTGCGGAAGGCGGCAAGATAAGGCACGATCGATTTTCCGCCGACGAGTGCGGCGCGGCTGATCTTCAGACCGTAATGATCGATAGAGTTGAAGATACGCAGGGATGTATCTGCGCTGTTCTTGGACATGATGATGATCTCGGTCGAATAGCGGCCTTCTTTATTCAAGTTATGGAGTGCTTTGATCAGAGGAAAGGCTGTACCCGGTTTCAAGATATCATTTTCATGCTCAAGCTGATGTTGAGAATATGCTTCAAGTCCTTCTTGGTCGAATATCCTGTTTTCTTCTTCTAAGTCAAATAATGCACGGGAAGATATCCCGACGACAAGCTTATCATCCAGTATCAGAGCCATGGTATTCCTCCTGTGTGTCGTAGTAGTATCATTATAACATATTTTACTGCGGTTTTTTGCTCGAGGATATTTCGTATTCGCGGATGCGATGGAGTTGTTTGTCGGGGCGATTACTATCCTGTCGAGCGATGAATAAACCTGATTTGGTCATGGGACAGATCGCGTTTTATTGATGATCAACAAAATAAACTATTGTTGCATAATTATATAAAGTAATGTTGATATTTTGGATAATATGTATTAAAATAAACATAAGGCGCAGATGCCTTAATGAAAAATGGGGGAGGAATTTTTTTGTATTCGTGGACAACAGAATTAGAGGGTCATTGGTTGGAGGACTACAAATCGGAGATGCAGGTAGAAGGCAAAGCAGGCGTGTATTGCGTTTATGCTTGCGAAGCGATGGCGAAGGATAAGATCGTCGTGATCCGCGACCTTATCCATGTAGGTATCTCTGATGACATTGCGAAAAGTATTTCCGATGAGAAGAATTTGCTCGGTTGGAAGTCTCATTTGCAAGAAGGCGAATCTCTCTGTTATGCTTTTTCTGATGTGGAATCTATCGGAGAGAGAATAAGAGCGAAGATACGAGAATTGTCTGCATAAGAACCATGCTTGCCCTCAAAAAACAAATGTCGCAGTTTGCGACATTTGGCCTATGCTTTTGACGAATGCAAAATTCCCCCGTGATGGGTAAGTCATCTTTGACAAACGATAAGTATATGATGCAGCTATGCGGTGCTGTTGGGATATAGTACGATGAAGATAATAATATTTCATAAGACGACCGTATGTCCTCTTGGCTGGGTATCATTAGTATATAAGCTGATGTGCCTATCCGAGAGGTTTTTGTTTTGCGGAATGTGATGAAGGGTACATATAAGCCGATAAAGCAGGAAGATATTGTAGGATGCCGAATGATATTAGAGAATATTTTGTTTATTAAGCGGACAGACGTATGTCTTGCTTAATGGGTATAATGAGATGAAAAGTATCAATACTTGTACGAAGGATGAGCAATATGGGAACGATGGAAGAATTGGCACGGTATGCAAAAAACGAGAACGATGATGGGAAGAAGGAACGAAAAAATACGAAACAAAGCAGGATACTTGAGATATTCTTCCGTGGATTGCGTGGGGAAGATATCTCGGTGCAGAATCTTGCTTATGAATATGAGGTAACGACGAAAAGTATCAGTCGCAGTATCAATGACCTGAAAAGCTTTCTTGCGGAGCACCGCGACTTGGTCGGCAATACGGATCTTCAATATTCGTATCAAGATCGTTGTTATCGTCTTTATATGGATGAATTTTTGACGAATAAAGAGCTGTTTGCGTTGGTCGAAGTGATGATCGGTGCCAGAGCATTCTCAAAGATGGAACTTCTTACGTTAACGGAGAAGCTGAAACGATTTACTACGGCGGAAGATAGACCGAAGCTGAATGAGCTGATACGCAAGGAGATATATC
>JAFPBC010000081.1 GCA_017390595.1 Selenomonadales bacterium
ATCCCTGCCGACCTCAAAGCACAAGCAGGTATCAAATAAGACGAGCTATCCAAAAACCGATGCAATATATTGCATCGGTTTTTTGTTATCTGTACGATGATATTGTACGCAGGAAGAAGGCATACCGTGTCGAAGTTAATAAGATGGCTTATTATTTCTCAAAAAGTAGAAACCTGCATAGAAGGAGAGATACAGTATGCTGAAAAAGAAATGGAAAAAAGCACTTGCGGCGGCCGCCCTTGTCATGTCACTCGGACTTGTTGCAGGCTGCGGTTCGGATAACGCGAAGGAAAGTGCCAAAACGTACAAGGTCGGTATCGTACAGCTCGTCGAACATCGCGCTGTCAATATCGCCAACGAAGGATTTATCGCAGGTCTTGCGTCGAAAGGCTACAAAGATAATGTCACCTTCGATCAGCAGAACGCGCAGGCAGACCAGTCGAACCTCGTGCCGATCGCACAGAGATTTATAAACAATAAGGTAGACCTCATCTGTGCCATCTCGACACCCGTTGCGCAGACGATGGCAAGTGCCACGCAGGATATCCCCATCGTAGCGACGGCCGTTACCGATTACGAAGAAGCCAAGCTCGTTGCCGACAGCAAGCATCCGCGGGGCAACATCACGGGCACGACCGATATGAATCCCATTCGCGAACAGATAGACCTCATGCTCCGTCTCGCGCCGAAAACGAAAACGATCGGCACCGTCTACTGCTCGAGTGAAGTCAACTCGCAGAAACAGATCGCTGTCATGAAAGCATACGCGAAAGAAAAAGGCCTTGCTGTCGTAGAAGCGACCGTATCGAATGTCAACGACATCCAGCAAGCGGCGCGCAGTATCGTCGGCAAAGTCGATGCCGTCTACATCCCGACAGACAACGTCGTAGCATCTGCCGCACCGACGCTCATCGCCATCACAGACGAAGCCAACGTCCCTGTCATCTGCGGTGAAGCCAACCTCGTCAAAGAAGGCGCGCTGGCAACGCTCGGTATCGACTACTACAACCTCGGGTTCCAGACGGGCGAAATGGCGGCAGACATCCTCGCGGGCAGATCGAGACCTGCCGATATGCCGATACAATCGCTCAAAGATCTCAGACTGACCATCAATGCCGAAAACGCAAAAAAACTCGGTATCAGCATCCCTGCCGACCTTGAAGCACAGGCAGAAATGATATGATACATACAAGATGGCAACGGATCCCCATCTGAAAACAAGAGATCCATGTAGTATAGGAGGATAGTAATGATAGACTTATTGATTCCAACCATCTCACAGGGCCTGTTGTGGTCCATCATGGCACTCGGCGTATATCTTACGTTCCGCGTGCTTGACATCGCAGACCTCACCGTAGAAGGCAGCTTCCCGCTCGGCGCGGCAGTAGCGGCCGCTCTCTTGGTAGAAGGTATCAACCCCATCGTCGCCATCTTCATCGCCGCGGTAGCAGGCATGGTAGCGGGCGTCGTAACGGGTATTTTGCATACGAAACTGAAGATCCCCGCGCTTCTTGCAGGTATCCTCACCATGATCGCGCTCTATTCCGTCAACCTGCGTATCATGGGCAAAGCGAACCTCTCGCTTCTGCGTACCGATACCATCTTCACGGGATTTGTTGACTTCGGCCTCAAAAACGTAGAAGCCGTGCTCGCAGTCGGCCTTCTCACCGTACTTCTCTTCGCCGTATTCATCTACTACTTCTTCGGTACCGAGATCGGCGCCGCGATCCGCGCAACGGGCTACAACCAGCAGATGATACGCGCCAACGGTGTCAACACCGACTTTACCATCATCTTGGGACTCCTCTTCAGTAACGCACTCGTTGCCATCTCGGGCGCGCTCGTCGCACAGAGCAACGGCTTTGCCGACGTCGGCATGGGTGTCGGTACCATCGTCATCGGTCTCGCATCCGTCATCATCGGGGAAGTCCTCTTCGGCACACGCAGTTTCAAAAACTGTCTCATCTCCGTCATTCTCGGCTCCATCGTCTACCGTATCGTCATCGCGATCGTGCTCCAGATGGGTATGCCGCCAAACGACTTAAAACTGTTCACGGCCGTCTTGGTAGCGCTGGCACTCTCCATGCCGCTCTTCAAAGACAAATGGAACAATCGGGCAAGGGGTTGAGAATATGTTAAAAGTAGAATCCATATCCAAAACATTCAATCGCGGAACAGTCAATGAGAAAAAAGCACTCAACGGACTGGACCTTCACTTAAAACCGAGCGACTTCGTCACCGTCATCGGCGGGAACGGCGCAGGCAAATCGACACTGCTGAACTCCATCGCGGGCGTATTCATGCTCGATAGCGGTAAGATCACCATCGACGGCGTCGACATCACGAACGTACCCGAGCACAAACGTGCCAAATACATCGGGCGTGTATTCCAGGACCCGATGATGGGTACCGCGGCAGGTATGATGATACAAGAAAATCTCGCCATCGCCGCGCGACGCGGTAAAACGTTCGGTCTCAGATGGAGCCTTCGTAACGACGAAAAAGCAGGCTTCATCGAGATGCTCAAAGAACTCGACCTCGGTCTTGAAGATCGCCTCACGAGCAAAGTAGGCCTTCTCTCGGGCGGTCAGAGACAAGCTCTCACGCTTCTCATGGCAACGATGAACCAGCCCAAGCTCCTGCTTCTCGACGAGCATACGGCGGCACTCGACCCGAAAACGGCATCGAAAGTCCTCGACCTCACGCAAAAGATCGTCGAACGTCATAAGCTCACCACACTCATGATCACACACAATATGCGTGACGCGCTCCGCTTCGGCAACCGTCTTATCATGCTCCACGCGGGACAGGTCATCATCGACGTAGAAGGCGAAGAAAAGAAAAACCTCACCATCGAAGACCTCCTCAAAATGTTCGAGCGTGCCAGCGGTGACGCACTCGCCAACGACAGAATGCTCCTCGGATAACAGCATAATGAATGGCAAAAAGCCCTGCTCTTTTGTGAGCGGGGCTTTTCTTTTGTCTTGGGGGAAAGCTGAGGGCAGGAGAAAAAGCGATAGGCGGGCGGAGGATGCGCTGTGAGCGCGGCAAACGGGGTGGGTGATGTCTTGGTATAGAGAGGGTGATATAAGGGCGGAGAGGGCAATGCAGGGCGTTCTGTGGCATGGATAGGCAGTTGCATGAGGCAGAGAGCGTTGCGGGGGGTGCTGCGAGCATCAAAAAAGGTATCGAGAAGACGAAAAAAGACCACCGCATATGCGCGGTGGTCTTTTTTTTAGGATATGTGCTTATTCTTACCTTGCGAATATCTTAC
>JAFPBC010000082.1 GCA_017390595.1 Selenomonadales bacterium
ATAATAAAACCGTGGGTATGTTATTTGATTTTTCAAAAAAGGCATTATGAGCAACGGCGTTATTTTGCCAACACGTCTCAAAAATCCATCGCAATCGCGATGGATTTTTATTTTAGTGGTTCAATAAAACGGACGTATCATATTTTACCGTCGTACTTCGGCCTTGTTTGCTCACTCCGCTCACTTAAATAGCATATAGCACAGCTATAAAATCAAGAAAAAAATCACGCGATGCAGCAAAAAAGTCACCTGAATCAGTGGTATTTATCAAAATAATGCATATATATGATTATGAAGCGTGACTTTACGCGATTTTTTCGAAAAAAACGCTTATTTTTTTGAAAAAAATAAGTAAATACTTAAAACGTAACTCTTTTTGTGACTATTGGGTGATATAATTCCGACGTAAACTCAAAAATTAACCATCATTACTTTAAAAACCTATTAAGACATTGGAGACAAAAATGAAAGAACTTAGTCAAAGAATTGTTGCCATAGCTTTGGCAGCCGTACTTTTCTTAATGAATTTCCCGATAGCGGCACTTGCTTCGGAGGCTGTTGATGTAAATCAGCCCACCGGCGATTCGACGGAAAACGGAGTTATTGACGATATCACAGCCGATAAGAACTCCCATCTGATCAATCGCGAGCAAAACCGTTTTGAAATCAGCATTGAAGTTCCCGGTGGTGATAAGATCGAATATCACGACGAGATCATTCTTATGGTAGACGGCTCCTATTCCATGGATGATGAGTGGCCCGCAATGAAGGACGCTATAAACACCATTGGCAGAGCGGTGCTTAACGGCAACGGTAACACTCAGCTTACGCTTATGGCGTTCGGTATGGGCGATAATATCGTTCTCGAACACGTTAAGGATGCCAACGAATTGGCGGCATCTTTGGGTGAGCTTCCCGGTAATTTGCTCTACGGTCGTTCCTCTACCAACTGTGAAGCAGGCTTTACAGGCGTTGCAAAATACATTGAGAATCACGACGATTCTCTTGGCAAGGTAAACGTAATCTTCATCTCTGACGGTAACATCAATACCGATGAGACTCCCAGAGCGTTCGATGCTAACTGGATAAAGTGGTCAACCAAATTCGGTGCTCTTACTGTTGCGCAGGCGGCTTTTGAGGGCACGATAATGTACGGTGAGAATATTCCCGCAGCGGTTGCTGCTGTTTTCGGTAACCGTTTCGATGGCGCTACCAGAGAGGAGATTCTTACCAGAGCATTCGCCGGCGGAGAAATCACAAACGAAGAATTTTTCGCGTTCGCGGAAAAGGTTTGGGACGACGTGTATGCGTATTCCGGTTTGACACGCGGCGTTCAGTACCCCATTTCTGTTGCAGAGCGTGCATTTGTTAAGTACGACAAAGAAAACGGCACATACATTCAGGACCTTTTCTATTACTGTACATATAAGAGCACATACGTAGGATACGGCGACAGATGGATACGTACCCCCGCCGCAGCAAAAGCTCTTGCCGATATGGAAGAGGTAAACCATCTCTATGTCGTCGACTATGACGCCAAGACCTCATGGATGGATCTTGGTCACAAAAAGTCCACGTTCGTTAGTTCTGACGGTATCGCGGGACTTGTTAAAGCTCTTGAAGATGTAATTTTCGAGCTTGCTAAAACTACTGTTAACGATGCTGTTGTTACCGACTACATGAGCAAGTGGGTAAACTTTGATGCGATTACTCTCAAAATCGTGGATAAGGCGGCAAATAAGGTTATCTGGACCGCAAAGGACGGCTGGTTGGTCGACGAGAATCGCCCCACCTCCCAGGAAGTTCCCGTAATTGTAGAGCTGGTCGATTCTACTGAATATGAAGGCGGCGGATTAGAGGTAATCGGCAATAGCTCCGGTGATATCTACAAGCTTACCTGGTATGTTAAAGACGGCGCATTGCTTCGCTCCGACAGCTTCATGCTGGTTTACGAAGTAACTTCTGACGTAGATGAAAAGGGCTTCGAATACGACGTTAACTATCCCGCTAACGGAACCACCCAGATCCGTTTCAAGGACAAGAACGGCAAGGATCGCACCAATGATATAATTGTACCCGACGTTGACGCAGTCAAGCTTACTGTAGACATTGTTGGTAAAAAGATATGGCGCGACAACAACAATCAGGACGGAATACGTCCCGAAAGCATCGTAATCAATCTTCTTGCTAACGGTGAGATAGTAGATACAGTAGAAGTAACAGCTGCAGACGAATGGAAGTATTCATTCACTAACCTTCCCAAGAACGAAAATGGCGTTGAAATCGTATACACCATCGAAGAAGTAGCAGTTGACGGATACAAAACCACCTACGACGGATACAATGTAATCAACACTCACATAGTAAGAACATCAATTACAC
>JAFPBC010000083.1 GCA_017390595.1 Selenomonadales bacterium
GACAGCGAACTTTATTGCCACATTCGTATATTATACCTTAATGATCATACTCGCCGTTTACGCGATGGACGAAATGGGAGCAAGCCCTGCCGAAGCAGGATTGGCAGTCGGTATACTCATTCTCTCGACGATGGTCGCACGCATATTCAGCGGGCGGTATATCGAAGATATCGGCAGAACGAGATTCATGCGGATCGGTGCTATCATCTTTGTAGGCGGGACGGTGCTCTATCCGTTTGCCGAGACCATCACACAGCTTATCATCGTGCGTGCTCTGCACGGGATCGGCTTCGGCTGTATCCTGACCGCGCTCGGCACACTTGCCGCCGTCCTCGTACCGCGCAAACGACAAGGCGAAGGTTTGGGATACTTTCTTCTCAGCATCACACTTGCCTCTGCCATCGGTCCGCTCGTCGCCATCATGATGCAGGAAAATATGTCGATCACCGATATCTTCCTGCTCGACGGTATATTGGCAGTCATCGGCTGTATCCTGACGAGATTCGTCGCCGAACAACCACCCTTGCCCAAAGAGCAGCGAACCGTACGTGCAAACGGCTGGCACGCATACTTTGAACCGTCTGCCATTCCCATCGGTGCCGTTTCGTTTCTCATGTTCCTCGGCTATGCGGGCATCGCGACCTTCTTCTCGCCATACATGATAGAGATCGAGCACACGCAGGCAGGCGCATTCTTCTTCCTCGTATACTCGATCACCATTCTTGTCACGCGCCCCTTTACGGGCAGACTGTCCGACAGCAAAGGATTGTCGTTCGTACTCTACCCGTCATTCGTATTCTTCGCCGTATCGCTTGCGTGGCTCAGCATCGTCACCCATGCATGGGAGATCCTTGGCTCGGCGATCGCCATGGGTCTGGGATTCGGTGCCTTCGTTGCCGCCGCACAGACACGTGCTATCCGCGGATTGCCCAACGACCGCATCGGTGTCGCAACCACCACCTTCATGGCGATATCCGAACTCGGCACAGGATTCGGCCCGTTCTTCTTCGGCCTCATACTCCCCATGATCGGATACAGCGGAGTCTATCAGCTGTCTGCCGTCATATGCCTCGTGGCGGGCGGAGTATACTACCTGTTGTATAGTAAGAAATAGAGTTGACAATCAGAATACAGTATTTCACGTATTATCTTTAGCGATAGACGATCATCTGCGTTCCGCGCTTTTTGAAGCGGTACAGAACGTTATGGCGAAGGCTAAAGTCCGCTTCAACAGCGCGTGCCTTTTTTGTTACTTTTTGGGGCAAGCCAAAAAGTAAGAGGGAAGGGAAAGACAGTCTGCAGAGAAAAGAAAGTCTTTGCGATCTCAATACGCACAAGAAAGAAAAATAAAATAAATTCAAAAGGAGTTGACCCCTCATGTCCCTTTATCACAGCATCTCGGAACTCGTCGGCAGAACACCGATGATGGTTCTGCATAACTACATGAATAAATATGAGTTATCTGCCAATATCATGGCAAAACTCGAATATTTTAACCCAGCGGGAAGCGTAAAAGACCGCGTCGCACGCGAAATGCTCGACGATGCCGAAGCACGCGGCATCCTCAAAAAAGGCGCGACCATCATCGAACCGACCAGCGGCAACACTGGCATCGGACTTGCCGCTATCGCCTCCTCGCGCGGATATCGTGCTATCATGACCATGCCCGAAACGATGAGCGTAGAACGCCAAAACCTCCTCCGTGCCTACGGTGCGGAAGTCGTCCTCACCGAAGGAGCAAAAGGCATGGCAGGCGCCATTGCTAAGGCAGAAGAACTCGCGAGCACCATCGAAGGCAGCTTCCTCCCGAGCCAGTTCACCAACCCTGCCAACCCCACGGCACATATCAAGACCACAGGCCCCGAGATCTGGCAGGACACCGACGGCAAGGTAGACATCTTCGTTGCAGGCATCGGCACGGGCGGTACCATCAGCGGTACGGGCGCATACCTCAAAGAGCAGAACCCCAACGTAAAAGTCGTCGGCGTAGAACCGCATACCTCTGCCGTCCTCTCGGGCGGTCAGGCGGGAGCGCATCAGCTCCAGGGCATCGGCGCAGGCTTCGTCCCCGACACGCTCGACACCTCCGTCTATGACGAAATTCTCGCCATCGACCACGTAGACGCTTTTGCCGTCGGCAGAGCACTCGCCCATACCGAAGGCATCCTCGTCGGCATCTCCTCGGGCGCGGCGGTCCATGCGGCGACCATCCTCGCTCGCCGTCCCGAAAACAAAGGCAAAAACATCGTCGTACTCCTCCCCGACACGGGCGAACGATACCTCTCCACGCCAATGTGGACGTATCCAAGAAGTGAACGATAGTGAAGCTGATTGGCTAATACGTCCCATGCAACAGCGACCCAAGAAGCACACCAATCGGTAGTGCTGATTGGCTAGTCGCGAACTGCTGTTTGGTTGATATGCACGTGTCCTTAAGCCTCCCTCTGACGAGGGAGGTGGCACGGCTAGCCCGTGACGGAGGGAGAGAAAAAGCGCAGAGAAAAAACAAGAAAAAGACAAAATAAACAACTGTATAC
>JAFPBC010000084.1 GCA_017390595.1 Selenomonadales bacterium
AACGTAAATACTGTTGAAGCTGATCAGGACAACAAAAACGGTGCTGAAGGTTGGGGTCTCCGCCTCTCCTACAAAGGTCATAAATTAGACGATCCGGGTAGCTGGGGCATGTATGTAGAACGTCTCTCCATGGACAACAACCTCATCCCGGCAGCTAACCTCGATAACATGACGACTGACGCTGACTTCGTCAACGGCAAAAAATTCTGGGGCGTTGGCGCTACGATCACGGTTGCTAAAAACACGATCTTCAACGCATATGCATCCTTCGACCGCAAAGATTTGACGAAACCGGCAACGGGCGAAAGCTTCGGTGGTAACTACTACAAAGCTGACTTCATGTTCTTCTTCTAATTCAATAGCAAACCAAACAATAAAAACGCAGAGATACTTTCTCTGCGTTTTTTGCTTATTTCGGTATGATATTTCTCATGCTCTCATAGAGTAATAATAATACTCAATGGAGTGTGTCTGTTATGACATCGTTGTTCTACTCTTTATCTGCTGATGAACAAGTCATTCTTGCTCTCATTTTCTCTCTAATTTTGTCAGAAGGATTAAACGAGAATGAATTGAATATTCTCGGCAACTTTATCGAAGCAGTCGGGCAAAATATCCTGCTCATACAAGCTGCTGTCTCCGCTCAAACAACCGATAATACACCCTTTTGCGTTAATTCCACAGATATTCAAGAACTTCGCACTCGCATAGATGCATTGGAAGCACGACTATAAGAGACAGCACACCATCAGGTGTGCTGTCTCTTATCTTGCTTATGCTTTTTTTACAAACTCAGATTTCAAGCTCATCGCACCGAAACCGGGGATTTTGCAATCGATATTATGATCGCCATCAGCAATAAGTCTGATGTTTTTAACCTTCGTACCTTTTTTCAGACTGTTCGTAGCACCTTTTACTTTAAGGTCTTTGATGATTACGATAGTATCTCCGTCTTGAAGTTCGTTGCCGTTTGCATCACGAACAACGTTATCTGCTTCTTCTGCTGCACCGATAGTAGCAGACCACTCATAAGCACACATCGGGCAAACAAGCATTTCACCATCTTCGTAAACATATTCGCTGTTGCATTTCGGACAATTCGGTAATGACATTGTTTTTCTCCTTATATATCGGTATTTTTCATACATTTTAACTTTTACATTGTAATATACCGACATTACTAAGTCAAGTGCCATACGCCTCTGCGAGTATACCTACAATATGCCATCTTATGATAGTTTGGCAGATATTCAAGAGATTCGCACACGCATCGAGTCATTGGAATCACGCATATAAAAAAGAAGCAGGCATGACCTGCTTCTTTTTTATCGTATAAACTTACCGAGTATCCACAGTACGACTGCGATCGAGATGAACGCAAGTGCAAGCGGCAAGAAAAATATACTGAGACCCAAGCCGACAAGCGCAACAAGCAGTTTTGCTTTCCATCCGATCTGTCCGAGATTGACATGACGCACATAAACACGCTGTCCTCCGTACTGATACGCACGACCTTCCTGCTCCGCTTCTTCCCTGCGACGCGCTTCGTTCTCATCTGCTTCTATCGTGATCCCGTCGTAGCTATCCTTTTCCGCCCGCGACATCACACGCACATTATCATCCGTACAATTCGGGCATGGCATATCCGCCTCAAGTGGCTGACCACATTTTGCACATTTCATCTCCTATCGCCTCCTATAAGATAAATAACGAAAAGATAAAACCTTCTTCACTCAAATATCGCGCATCGAATCGCACGATAGACAACTCTTCTTTGATGATGCTCTGTCTGCGCTCAACTTCTTCCTGATCCACCTCTGCCATAACGACAGAACGAAGCTTCATCAGCTGATCGTGATTCAATTCCAGATACACGCCTACCATTGCCGTGATCGTAACTGCATCAATAGCAAGCGAATGACACTCGCGTGCCAGATAATCCGTACACATCTTTCCTATCTGACGTTTATCATACAGCGAAAGCGTCGGCACGACCGCCTCGATCTCTTTTGCCAATCGAAGCGATATCGCGTTATCACGGTCAACAGACTGCATCACCGATAAATGTGCACTCGACATAACAGACACATTCCGCATCGAAACAAGAATATCCATCAAATGACGCACCGCACAGCCATGACGCGAGAAAAACTCAGACAGCGTCGCATCCGGATGCGAACAGCGGAACAACGCAAGCTGATTCAACACCTCAGACTTGATACGCCGACGAACAGCCGCACTCGCTTCTATCGCAACGATATGATTGACAAGAACGACACCATTGGTGCGAATATGTCCATAGTATACCTTTTTGTCGAATGAATCTGCACTTCTAAGCTCCGATTTCGGCAAGGCAAACGTCTCGTCCGTAAACAGATCGACGCATTCTGCCCACCCGTTATCAAGACTGCCTTTCACATAAAAGACAGTAAATCTCACTTTTTTCAGATCATTCATGACACGCTGTTCCTCGATATTGAGCATATCGTACATCTCTGCATCGAACAGCATGACAGGTGTTCGATCGCTCTGTATCAAGCGATAATCGAACAAGAAATAATCCCAAAAACCATACCAGAAAGCCGCGTCTTTTTTCATCACAACATCAAGAAACGGCCCCGTATAAAAATACAACGCACGTTCAAAATCCTTGATGAACTGCTGCTGTTGGAAAAACGCACTCATTTTCAGAAGAAGTCCATCTACCATTTTAGCCAAAAACTGATTGAATTCCGGTGGTTCGCTATCGGCATGCACAAGCTCGCCCTGCATCGAATTGATCTTATCGGTAAGAGATATCGTCTCAAGATACGTCAATTCATCACTGCCCGTCATCCTACTCTGCGCCTCTTCCAACGCATCGATCGACTCGATCAGCTTTACATCGAGAAGGTGCTCATAAAAAGAATGCCATGCCTCAAAGAGATCGCTCGCCTCATCTAACGTGATCGGCTCATCCGTCTGTTGCTCTATATATTGGATCGCACGACTATATTCGTCGGCAGTCATTTCATCAAAATCAGTCAAAGAGATCGTCAACATATATTCCAATAAGACCTGTACTTGATACCATGTATCCAAAAGATCATATTCAGAATCACCCTGCCACGCATGTTTACGCAAAAAACGCTCTATCTCTCTGCGCGGAACGATCTCCTCCAGATCGGGTTCCTCCCAATAAAAAGAGGACACCACTTCATATACATTTTCCATGCAATACTCCTTTATCATACGAAAGAAATACCATCCCTTAGATAATATCATCTTCCGCTCAGAAAATCAGTCACCTGCCGACTTTCTACAAAAACTTTTTCACAGCACGACCGTTCAAATAATCACAAAGATCGCCCTGTCTCCATCCGTTATCGCGCATCGTCTGCTCGATCGTATCGCGTATCTTCCACCATCCCGTCTTCCAATTCGAGAAAAGTGTATTCGCTTCGGGTGCACGTCCAATCAGACGCTGTACCACGATATCGGGATGAAGATGACGCAAAAATACGATAACACGTTCCATATATTCTTCCATGCTGGTGAGCTCGACCTCACCGTTCGTATACCACTCGGCAAGTTTTGTACCTTTTACCACGTACAGTGCATGCAGTTTCGTCTCTTCGATACCGAGTGCGGAAATGACCTTCGCCGTCTCGATCGTATCACGCACATCGTCCCATGGCAGATTCACGATAACATGCGCGCACACGCGGAAACCGTATCGTTTCAACCGCACTACCGCATC
>JAFPBC010000085.1 GCA_017390595.1 Selenomonadales bacterium
CCATTGGGCAACGAGCGAAGCAGGTGCTATCGCGCCGATCGGCTGGTTCGAAGAAAATCTCAAATATGCCATCGAGCACGGTGGCGGTGCGGGCAAGGTCATCATCGGGCTCAGTCTCTACGGCTATGACTGGGGCGGTAAGGCCGAAGCAGAGACCGTCACGTATGTCGATGCGACCGTCCGTGCCGAAAAAGCAGGCGCGCAGATACTCTTTGACGAGACGGACAAAGCACCGTACTTCATCTACGACGACCACGAGGTCTGGTTCGAGGACGAACGCAGTATGAACGCGAAGCTGGACGTCATCGCCAAGTACAACCCCGCAGGTATCGCGCTGTGGCGACTGGGGCAGGAACAGCCCGAGATCTGGAACGCCATCACGGCGAAGTATCCGAAACAGTGACGGATATAGGCGAGCGGTCGCTAAAATAAAACAGACCTCTTCGTTGACATAGAAGAGGTCTGTGGGTAATGTGCAGAAAAGCGGTGAGAGCTCTATCACCCCAAGATAGCGGTCGTTTTGCATAAAAAATGCTCCCCCAGACCCTCGGCTCTCGGAGTTCAAGTCCGAACCAGTATTCTCGGGAAGCATCTTTTACTGTGCGAAAAGCATCTCTCGGGGCCCTCGGTACCCAGAGCTCGAATCCGGGCCAGAATCCCCGAAAAATGTTTCCACTACTCGCAGTATATCAAACGAGAACGAAAGTTGCAATGATTAAGGCGAGTTTTATCTGCTTTCGTGAACGTTTTTCGGCGAAAATACGCTCTTTGACAGGACTTCCCTGCCTGCTCGGAGAATAGGATAGATAGTACATTCGGGCAGGAGGGACGTTCCTTGAAACAAGTTATCACAGTAGAAGGTATGCACTGCGGTCATTGTCAGCAGGCGGTCGAAGGTGCCGTACGCGAGCTTGAAGGCGTGACGGAAGCCGTCGTAGACCTCGCGGCAAAAACGCTCACCGTCGTATTCGACGAAGGCGCCGTAACGCTTGCCGATATCGAAGAAGCGGTCGAAGATCAGGGCTTCGATGTCGTGCGCTGACTTGACTGAAAAAAATCATTTTGGTATACTGAAAACAAGCTCTCAACAGTCCGTACGCATCAGGCGACACTTGCGCCGACTGCGGTGCGTGCAGGGGAGTTTGTTTTTATTTTGAGAAGAAACGGAGGGGCCATGATGCGACCCACACAAACGAGAACAGCAAAACGGCGCAAAAAATATCGCAAAATATTGGGCGGTATCATATCGGTGCTCCTCTTTTTGATGGCAGTCACAGTCGGCGGATTCTACTACCTGCTCCATGCCGATTTCGTGCCGAGTGCCGTAAACGAAGACGAGCCCGCCATAGAAGAATATATGGTAGACCCCATCGACAAGGTCAATATCATGGTGCTCGGTGTCGACAGAAGAAACGAGGATATCGGCCGCTCGGATACGCTCTTTATCGTGACGGCAGACCCCGATACGAAACAGCTCTCCATGCTGTCCGTTCCGCGTGATACACGTGTCCTCATACCCGGCTACGGCTATGACAAGATCAACCATGCCTATTCGCTCGGCGGTCACAAGCTGACGGAAAAGTCGGTCGAACGGCTCCTCAATATGCCGATAGACCACTACGTTCTTATTGATTTCAAGGCATTCTACAAGATCATCGACGCGCTCGGCGGTGTCGATATCTATGTCGATAAACGAATGTATTACGAAGACCCGTGGGACGACAACGGCGGTCTCGTCATCGACATCCAGCCGGGGCTTCAGCATATGGACGGCGAAACGGCGATCCAGTACGTGCGCTATCGTGACAGCGAAGGCGATATCGGCCGCGTGGCACGTCAGCAGAAGTTCCTCAAGGCCGTCATGGACCGCGTGGCAAGCCCGTCTATCCTGACACGTATCCCCACCATCATTTACGAGATCAGCTCTGCCGTCGAGACAGACCTCTCGATGGGGCAGATGTTCAGCCTTGCCGCCATGTTCAAGGAAGCCAAAG
>JAFPBC010000086.1 GCA_017390595.1 Selenomonadales bacterium
ACGCACGAAAAAGTGGTTCGCGACTAGCCGATCATCTTTACCTTTCATGCTCGATTCTTGGACGCGTCCGCGTTTGGTTCGTTTCTCGCTAACGAACGTCGAAGAAGTCGAGCGTAGCGATGACTGATTCGTAACGGTAGTTGTGTGCATAGCTTGGCAGCAAAGAAATGAACAGAAAGGAAAGAGAAGTGAATAAATAAGCAGACTTACTCACGAAGTGCCGCCAATAAAAAGAATGAAAAAAAGAGAGAGGATTGCTCCCCTCCCTCATACCCTCACCAGGAGAGTATCTCGTATCCGTCTTCTGTGATAAGCACCATGACTTCCCATTGTGCGGACGGTTTTCCATCTTCTGTGTAGATGGTCCAGCCATTTTTTTCGTCGATGAAGATGTCACGTTTGCCCATGTTGATCATCGGTTCGATGGTGAATATCATACCCGGTACCATGAGCATTTCTTCGCCGCGTTTGGTGACGTGGCTGACGAACGGTTCTTCATGGAAGTGGATGCCGACACCGTGTCCGCCGAGTTCTTCTACGACGGTGTAGCCGTGTGCTTTGGCATAGTCGTTGACTGCTTGTCCCATGTCGCCGAGGAAGCCCCACGGTTTGACTTCTTTGAGACCTGCTTCGATAGCGTTTTTCGTCTCGCGGACGAGCGTCATTTTTTCTTCGCTGACGTTACCGATGCAGAACATTCTCGACGAGTCGGAGTAGTATCCGTTGTAGATGGTCGATACGTCTACGTTGACGATGTCGCCGTCTTTCAAGACGTCATGCTCGGACGGGATACCGTGACAGACTTGTTCGTTGATGGAGGTGCAGACGCTTTTGGGGAATCCTTCGTAGCCGAGCGGCGCGGGGATCCCGCCGAGCTCGCGTGTTTTGCTGTCGACGAGCTGATTGATCTCTTCTGTCGTCATGCCTTCGCGAATGTTTTCTGCGACGTAGTCGAGTACGGCTACGTTTATTTTTGCGCTTTCGCGGATCGCTTCGATCTGCGCTTTGTTTTTGATGATAGAGTGGTCGGGAACGATATGTCCTTGACGCTTGTAGTCTTGGATGCGTTCGTCAAAATCGGCATGGCAATTTTTATATTTTTTGCCGCTGCCGCACCAGCAGGCATCATTTCTGCCTAACTTCATTATATACTACTTCCCTTCGTTTGCTTTTACGCTTGTTTGAGCAGGTCTTCGGCGGTGATGGTGACGAGCTCGCCGTTTTTGTCAAGATAAACGACACGGCTGATGCGCGCGTTGGCGATCATACGACGGCAGATGAGGCACGGTTCGCCCGAAGCGAGGGTGCCGTCTGCGTTCTGACCTGCTACATAGATGGTTCCGCCCGCCATTTTGACAGGGTCGCCGTTGATGACGGCGTTCTGTTCGGCATGGACGGCTTCGCACAGCTCGTATCGTTCGCCTTTCGGTACAGCGAGGGCATCTCGTTTGCAGTAACCGATATCACAGCAGTTGCCGAGACCGCAAGGCGAGCCGTTATAGCCCGTGCTGATGATGATGTTGTTGTTCGTGATGACAGCACCGTATGTACGTCTCAGGCACGTGGCACGTTTGGAGATGGCTTGTGCGATGTTGATAAAATATTCATCCCATGAAGGACGTTTGGTCATGTCCGCCCCTCCTTCTTACAGCGTACCGAAGATACGGTCGCCTGCGTCGCCGAGGCCGGGGACGATATATCCTTTTTCGTTCAGTTTTTCATCGAGTGCCGCAAGATAGATGGGCACTTCGGGGTGTGCTTTTTGCACGGCTTCGACACCCGCGGGTGCCGCAACGAGGCAGACGAGGCGAAGGTTTTTCGCGCCGCGTTCTTTGAGCTTGGTGAGTGCCGCGACAGCACTGCCGCCCGTCGCGAGCATCGGATCGACGACGATGACGTTGCGTTTATCGAGCTCGTTCGGAACTTTGGCATAGTATTCGATCGGCTCGAGCGTTTCTTCGTTGCGCGAAAGGCCGATATGGCCGACTTTTGCCGACGGCAAAAGCTGCAAGAAACCGTCTACCATGCCGATACCCGCACGCAAGATCGGTACGAGGACGAGTTTGCGTCCCGACAGTTTTTTGCACGTGCAAGTCGCGACAGGTGTTTTTACTTCGATATCTTCGGTCGGAAGGTCACGTGTTGCTTCGTAGCCGAGGAGCATGGTGACTTCTTTCAATACTTCGCGGAATTCGCGCGTGCCTGTGCGTTCATCGCGGAGAATGGACAGTTTATGCTCGAGGAGCGGATGAGAGCTGACGTATACGTTCTGTATCATAGTCTGTTCCTCCTTATGCGTAGAGTGGATATTTTGCGCAAAGTGCGGCAACGCGGGCGCGAAGCGCATCTTTGATCTCTTCGTTGTCAGGGTTGGTCAGTGCATCGGCGATGATGCTGCCGACTTCTTTCATGTCTTCCGTACCGAATCCGCGCGACGAGAGTGCCGCTGTACCGAGACGAATACCGCTCGTGACGAACGGGCTGGTCGGGTCGAACGGAATGGCGTTTTTGTTGGCAGTCACGCCGATATCATCGAGGAGATGTTCGGCAGCTTTGCCTGTGAGGTTCTGCGGACGTACGTCAACGAGCATGAGGTGGTTGTCCGTACCGCCCGATACGATGGAAAATCCTCTTTCTTTGAGCGTTTCGGCAAGCACACGTGCATTGTCGATGATACGCTGTTGATATTCTTTGAATTCGGGCGAGAGTGCTTCTTTGAACGCTGCCGCTTTCGCCGCGATGACGTGCATCAAGGGGCCGCCCTGCATACCGGGGAAGATACCTTTGTCGATCGCCGCCGCGTATTGTTGTTTGCAGAGGATGATACCGCCGCGCGGACCGCGGAGCGTTTTGTGCGTGGTGGTGGTGACGATATCCGCGTGCGGTACGGGGCTCGGATGGAGACCTGCCGCAACGAGGCCTGCGATATGTGCCATGTCTACCATGAAGATGGCACCTGCTTCGCGCGCGATCTCGCCGAGACGAGCAAAGTCGATGATACGCGGATATGCGCTGGCACCCGCGATGATGAGTTTCGGTTTGTGTTCAAGAGCAAGACGACGCACTTCGTCGTAGTCGATACGGAAGGTCTTCTCGTCAACGCCGTACGGTACGATGTTGAAGAATTTGCCCGAGAAGTTGACGGGGCTTCCGTGCGTGAGGTGACCGCCGTGTGCAAGGTTCATGCCGAGGATGGTATCGCCGTGGTTGAGGAGTGCGAGGTATACTGCCGTATTGGCCTGCGCGCCCGAGTGCGGCTGTACGTTCGCATGGTCTGCTCCGAACAATTCTTTGGCACGGTCGATCGCGAGCTGTTCTACGACATCGACACATTCACAGCCGCCGTAGTAGCGTTTGCCCGGATAGCCTTCGGCATATTTATTCGTGAGGACAGAGCCTTGCGCTTCCATAACGGCTTCGGATACGAAGTTTTCGGATGCGATAAGCTCAAGTTTGTTCTGTTGTCTTTCTTTTTCTGCTTGGATAGCTTGTGCAAGTTCAGGGTCTTGTTTTATCAAGTACATCGGTTATCCCTCCGCTATATTTATTCGTAGACGGCACGTGCGCCGCCGATGAGTTTGGGTCTTGTTTTGGCCGCGGTGACAGTCGCTTCACCGATCTGTTTGACCGATAAGCGAAGCGGTACGGCAACACGTTTTAAGTGCATACCGATCAGCGTAAGGCCGATATCCATGCCTGCGTGCGCGCGGATCTCTTCGACGACGACAGGGTCTGTCATCATCTGCATGGCAATTGTCGCGAACGAGCCGCCCGCCTTCGGTACGGGGCGCACCGATACTTCTTCTAAGCCGTATCGTTCCATGGCTTCGCGTTCTACGACGAGCGC
>JAFPBC010000001.1 GCA_017390595.1 Selenomonadales bacterium
GAAGGCATGGTCACGGTGATGCGGTATGTTTGATATCAGGCGATATCGAGAAGGCGCGGTCAAGGTGCGGATATCGGGCGGTTGGATAGAACGATTCATCAACCGCTGTCTGGCGGCAGGGTTCTGCTTGTGGCATATCAAGACGGATGGGCAGTTTACGACGATGTGGATGCGAGCAGAGGACTTTAAGTCTGTGCGTGATATCGCTTCAGACAGCCATGTACAGGTAGAGATCGTAGCAAGACGCGGTTGCCCGTTCGTTGTGGGCAGACTGCTTAAACGGAAAGGTCTTATCATCGGGCCGATGCTGTTTTTTATGCTCATCTGTTTTTTTACGCTGTTTGTCTGGCAAGTCGAAGTCGTCGGCAACCATACGGTCGGTCGAGAGGAGATACTCGCTCTTGCAGGTGAGAACGGGATATATGTCGGGGCGCTTCGTTCTTCGGTCGAACCGCACGAGACAGAACAGGCGATATTGGCAAACTGCGGGCGTCTTGTCTGGTGTGGGGTGCGAGAGGAAGGTACGCGCATCGTGGTAGAAGTCGTTGAAAAAACACCGCGGCGGGCAGACGCGGACTGCGTGGGCGATGTCGTAGCACGTACCGACGGTGTACTGACAGAGCTTATCGTGCTTGCGGGCACTGCAGCAAAAGTGAGCGGCGATACGGTCAAAAAAGGGGATGTATTGATACGCGGTGTTGAACCGAGATACGGGATGGATGCAGACGATATCGCCGATGATGCACTGCGTACCATCGGGGCAAAAGGTATCGTACGGGCACGTGTTTGGTATGAAGGATACGGAGAAGCTCCGCTGGAAACAATGAAAG
Source organism: Selenomonadales bacterium (assembly GCA_017390595.1). Lineage (GTDB taxonomy): Bacteria > Bacillota > Negativicutes > RGIG982 > RGIG982 > RGIG982. The sequence continues at coordinate 831 of JAFPBC010000001.1, forward strand.
GTGAGCGGACAGGGCGTGCGATATACGCGGTCAATATAGCGATGGGCGTGTACTCGTTCGACTGGCAAAGCGAAGAGATATCGGAGTCCTCGCTGTATGAAACGGAGAAAAAAATGGTAAAATGGAGGAATCAAATTTTCCCCGTCGAAATAATAACTCATATTTATTATGAATGTGAACCTATAAGAGTACCTATCTCCGAAGAAGAAGCGACGAGCCTTGCGAAACAGCGTGCATGGCAGTCTATCGCCGAACAGATACCAAAAGATGCCGAGGTCAAAGTACGAAGAGATGACATCATATCGGAACCGTCGGCAAGTATCGTGCGTGCAAGAGCGATCGTCGAGACGATAGAGGAGATCGGTATCGGTCCCGATTCGGCCAAGACCGAAACGGAAGAATAGAAGGAGGAGTTCAGTTGCCTCAAATTGTAGAAAAAGTGATCACATTTCGAGATAGACAGGAAGAGACGGCTATCTTAGGCAACCAAGATGAGCATTTGAATCAGATGGCGCGCTCGTTCGGCGGTCAGCTCGTCAGTCGCGGCGGGCAAGTCACCATCAGCGGTGCGGTAGAAGATGTCGAACAGATGAAACAGACGTTCGACGAGCTTCTGTATCTCTATCGACAAGGCAGTCCCGTAACGATGCACGAAGTCAAGTACACGGTCGGAGCTGTTGCGGAAGGGGAAGCACAGGCGCTCCATACGATGTTCGGCGATACCATCCTGACGACGGCGCGCGGTCGTGCCGTCAAAGCCAAAACGCTCGGTCAATGGCGATATATCGAAGCCATCCGCAAGAACCACATCACGTTCGGTATCGGCCCTGCCGGTACGGGCAAAACGTATCTTGCCGTTGCGATGGCAGTCTATTCGCTCAAAAATAAAATGGTAGACCGTATCATCTTGACACGCCCTGCCGTAGAAGCAGGCGAAAAGCTCGGCTTCTTACCGGGCGATATGCAGGAAAAAGTCGATCCGTATCTGCGTCCGCTCTATGATGCGCTCGGCGATATCTTGGGGCAGGAAACGTTCCAGAAATATCTTCTGCGCGGAACGATCGAAGTAGCACCGCTTGCTTATATGCGCGGTCGTACGCTCGAAGATGCGTTTATCATCCTCGATGAGGCACAGAATACGACACCGCAGCAGATGAAGATGTTTTTGACGCGATTCGGCTTCGGCTCGAAGATGGTCGTAACAGGTGACTTGACGCAGACAGACCTTCTCAGAAACGTCCCGTCGGGTCTTAAGCAGGCACAGAAGATACTGGCAAGTGTGCCCGGTATCGCTTGCCTGACGCTCGACGAAAAAGACGTCATTCGACATGAAGTCGTCAGTCGCATCATTCGCGCGTATGAATTATTCGAAGAACAGACAGAAGCTCGTTTGAAGGAAAAAGAGAACTCACAGCAGTGATCAGATGGAGTTGAGACAAAGTGGATTTTTTGAAACGAGAGCTCAAAAAACGTGTCTACCTCGAAAATGGGCAATACAATAAAGGATTTTTACGCCGCTCGAGCATGGTAGGGATGCTGTTTTTCATCTTAGTGATGATATTGGCATCGAACCTGTTCGTCGGCAGTGTGTCGCTCGTGGAAGGCGAAGTCAGCGAAAGCGATATCGTTGCACCGCGCACGACGACATATATCGATATCGAAAAGACGAAACAGCTTGAGGCGGAAGTGATCGCCAGCGTTGCCAATGTGTATGACATCGATGTGTCGGTATCAAAACGTACCGATGAGACGGTCGGTGCCATCTTCAGCGCGATGCAGTCGGATACGGTGAAGTCTGCCGAGTGGGACAAGCGTGTCGAGCTCGTTGCGGATGTAGCGGGTGAACAAGTCGCCGAAGATACGATAAAAGGGCTGTTGTCGCTCTCCGAAGAGTCGCGCAAAGTCGTACAAGACAGCAGTCTTACGATCCTTCATCAATATTTTCAGCGTGGTATCCACGATAACGAAGTCGATTTGATGAAACAGGGCATTGCCAAAGAGGCCGAAAAATTGTCGCTCACCAATGAGCAAAGACGACTGACGGTCGCGCTTGCCAAATCATATCTCACGACGAACGTCATCTTAGATCAAGAAGCGACCGACCAGCGTGTGGAGACGGCACTTGCCAATATGGAGCCTGTGCGCGGTATGGTGCAAAAAGGGCAGATACTCGTGCGTCGCGGTGATGTCGTGACGAAAGAGCAAGTCGACTTGATGACGGAACTCGGCCTGTACTCCGCGCCGATCGGACTTCTTTCGGTCAGCGGTGTCTGCGTGCTCGTTTGTGTCGTCATTTGGCTCGTGCGTGCTTATTTGCGTAAATTCGATATTGCTGTCTATCGTGATGACAGACAGATATTCCTCATTATATTAGTCGTAACAGGGTCGCTCTTCCTCGGCAAGATGGCACATTTTTACTCGCCGTTTGCCGCGCCTATGGCGATCGGAACGCTTCTGCTGTCCATCTTGATAGGACTTCGCGTCGGTCTGTGTGTGGGGACAGCACTTGCTTGCTTCTTCTGCGTGATGGCAGACTTCGACGTCGGTGTGCTTATCAGTGCGTTCTTGGGCAACTGCGTTGCTGTGTACAGCATATCTCGCTTGGCATACGGCAACAGCTTGACGCGGACAGGCGTTATGCTCGGCCTGTTTAACTTCTTGGTCGTCGGCGCGATCGGTGTTGCCAAGTCGATGGCGCTGAGCGAGGTATTCTATATCAGCTTCCTTGCGCTTGGCGGCGGTATCTTGTCAGCCGTCATCACCATCGGTATTTTGCCGTATCTTGAAAATGCGTTCGAGGTCACGACGCCTGTGAAGCTGATACAAATAGGACAGTCGAATCATCCGCTCTTGGAGAGACTGCTTCTTGAGGCGCCGGGTACGCATCATCATGGGCTCGTCGTTGCCAATCTGGCAGAAGCGGCAGCCAATGAGATCGGTGCCGATCCGATACTCGTCCGTATCGGCGCGTATTATCACGATGTCGGCAAGCTCTATCGACCTGCCTTCTTTGTAGAGAATCAATTCGGCGGAGAAAATCCGCACGATCAGATATCGCCGTATTTAAGTGCGCGTATCTTGACAGCGCACGCTCGAGACGGTGTGGCACTTTGCCGTGAATACAACATTCCGCAAGTCGTTATCGACATCGTACAGCAACATCACGGTACGACGATAGCAGGATATTTTTATCACAAAGCGAAAACGGAAGCCGAGGCAGAAGGCCTCGAAGTAAGCGAAGACGATTTCCGCTATGATGGTCCCAAACCGCAGACGAAAGAAGCGGCACTCGTGATGCTTGCCGACTCGTGCGAAGCGGCGGTGCGTTCGCTCGGAAAACCGAGCGGCGACCAGATAGAGGCGATGGTGCGTAAGATCATCAGATCGCGCTTGCAAGAAGGTCAGCTCGATGAATGTAACGTAACGCTCAAAGACCTCAGCACGATCGGGGACGTGTTCATTCGCTTGTTGTCGAGTATGTTCCATACGCGTATCAAATATCCCGAAACGAAAGAACTGGAAGGTGACTACCATGCAAATCGAAATCAGCAACCAACAAGAAAAAATGACGGTGACGCAGGCGATAGAAGATAGGATCATCGAGGTGCTTGAAGAGACGGCACGTGTCCATGAAGTGGATGACCTTGCCGAAGTCAGCTTGATGTTCACCGATGACGAAACGATACATGAGATGAACCGCGAATACCGCGGTATCGATCGCCCGACGGACGTATTGTCGTTCGCGCTTGAAGAAGGCGAAGAAGAGGAGATCTACGGCGGTCCCGAAGAGAACCTCTTGGGAGATATCATCATCTCCGTAGAGACGGCAACGCGTCAGGCGGAAGAATACGGTCACAGCGTCGAACGCGAGATGGCATTCTTGGCTCTCCACGGTATGCTCCACTTGCTCGGCTACGACCATATGGAAGAAGAAGAACGACAAGAGATGCGCGCGCAGGAAGAAGCGATACTGGCTTCGCTCGGCATCACGAGAGAATAAGATGCGTATTACAGAGTCGTTTCGGTATGCTGTGCGAGGTATTATGACCGCGTACCGAGAAGAACGACAGATGAAAGTGCATACCGTAGCGGCGGTGCTGGCCGTTGTGTGCGGCGTGGTCGCTGACTTGTCGCGGGCGGAGTGGGCGATCCTTGCGCTTACGATAGCAATGGTCATCACGCTCGAGCTTGTCAATACGGCAGTAGAACGCATCGTCGATATGGTAACGGAAGAATATCATCCGCTGGCCGAGAAGGCGAAAGACATCGCCGCAGGTGCTGTTTTGGTAGGTGCGATAGCATCTGTCATCGTCGGCATTTGCTTGTTTGGCACGCGCGTGATAGAATGGATGGGAGGCTTATGATGGATACGCTGATAGACATGGCAAGAAAAGCACGCAGCAATGCCTATATACCATATTCAAAATTTGCCGTCGGTGCGGCACTTCTCGCGAAAAGCGGTCGCATCTATACGGGTGCGAATATCGAGAATGCCTCGTACGGGCTGACGATCTGTGCCGAGCGGACAGCGATCGTCAAAGCCGTATCGGAAGGAGAACGCGAATTCGAAGCGATCGCGATAGCCGCCGATACAAAAGCCCCCGTACTGCCGTGCGGTGCGTGCCTGCAAGTCATGGCAGAGTTTCACATCGACAGAGTGATACTCGGCAATCTGACGGAAGAAAAAGAAGTCTCGTTATCGGACTTATTACCGCATAACTTTACGCTATAACTATCTACAAGAGGAGCGAACAGAAGATTGGAAAAAGGATATAAATCGGGTTTTGTTGCCGTAATCGGCCGCCCAAACGTCGGTAAATCGACGCTCATCAACAGCTTGATCGGACAAAAAGTACTTATCATGTCGGACAAACCGCAGACGACACGCAACCGTATCCTCTGCGTACTCTCGCTCGACGATGCACAGATCCTCTTTTTGGATACGCCGGGTATCCACAAACCACGCCACAAACTGGGCGAATACATGGTCAACGCGGCGAAAAACACACTCAAAGAAGTCGACCTCATTCTTTTCGTCGTCGATGCGAACGAAAAAATGGGTCCGGGTGAAGAGTATATCCTCGAATACCTGCGTGAAACGAAAACACCTGTATTCCTCGTCGTCAACAAGATCGACACGATCGACAAAAAAGCACTTCTGCCGATCATCAGCAATTATCAGAAGGAATATAACTTCGCGGCAACGGTGCCCATCTCGGCACTCGAACATATGAACCTCACCTCGCTTACCGACGAGATCAAAAACCATCTCGAAGAAGGCCCGCAGTACTATCCGAGCGATATGGTCACCGACCAGCCGGAGAGACTCATCATCGGCGAGATGATCCGTGAAAAAGTGCTTCACTTGACGCGTGAAGAGATTCCGCATGCCATCGCTGTCGAAGTAGAAGAAGTCAAAACACGTGAAAACGGCGATATCTATGTCAGAGCCGTCATCTATGTAGAACGCGAATCGCAGAAAGGTATCGTCATCGGTGCCAAGGGCAGTGTCTTAAAAGAAGTCGGCAAACAGGCACGCAAAGATATCGAAGTGCTCATGGGCGCGAAAGTCTATACCGACATCTGGGTAAAAGTCAAAAAAGACTGGCGCAACCGTGAAGGTATCTTGCGCAACTTCGGATATGAATAAGAAAATGCATGAAAAGAAGGGTGTATATGTGCCCTTCTTTTTTGTATACATTACTTCTTTGCACAAAAGAACGATATAGTGATTGACCCGTGGGGGATGCGAATGATATGATGATATGAAGAGGTGAAATAAACGTGTCAAGTATATATCGTTATATGGGGAAAGGACTGATCATTCTTGTCCCGATATTTATCACGTTTTTCGTATTGCGAGAGACGTATAATCTGACCGAGGGTCTGCTCGGAAGTCACTTTACGTATTACTTCCCGGGGATGGGATTCATCGTATGTGTACTCGTCATCCTGCTCACAGGGTATCTCTTCTCGCATTGGATGCTTGAAGGCTTGCTCGGATTTTGTGAGAGACTGATCGGCACGATACCGATCGTCAACTTTATCTATCAGAGCGTCAAAAAGCTGTCGGAGGCCGTCTTTGACTCGAAGCAATTGTTCAATCAAGCGGTGCTCGTGACGTATCCCGGCAGTAATGCACGTGTGCTCGGGTTCAAAGTAAAAGAGGATCTGTCGCCTATCATGGGGCAGGACGGCGTAGAATATGCGTGCGTGTTCGTGCCGTGGAGCCTTAATATGACGTCGGGCATCAATGTCATGGTACCGACAAAAGATCTGATACCTGTCGATATTTCGAGCGAAGAAGCGCTCCAATATATCTTGACGGCAGGCTCTATCATGCCGAATCGTCCGCCGAAAATGACCATCGTTGCCAACGGCAAAACGACAGTGGCGGTCGGCGAAACGGAAGCGGAAAAAGAACCGCAAACGACAGAAGAACAAACAAGAACAGAAGAAAAACAAGCAGCCAATAAATAAACGTATATCAAAACAAGGAGGTTGATGACCTATTCATTCGGAAGAAGGCTTTTTATGGATGCTGGCGATCGTCGCATTGTTGGGCATTCGAATCATTTTTGTATTTATGGAATATGCACTCCCGAGACTTCAGGAGGACTTGATAAAGGAACGTGTACGTGAGGGCAAGGCGAATGCCGAACTTCTCCTTACGATGCTCGCGCCCGACAGCGTTGCGCTTTGCGCGGCGAAAATGGGCAACTGTATCACGATGCTCTTATTGGGCGGCGGTATCGCACTCTGGAGCGGATACGCGCTCGTACACAGCGCGCTTACGCATATGCTTACAGTGACCTACGGTATGTGGGTCGTGGCTTGCGCGATGCTCTTGGTACTTCTTATTGAAGCGATGCTTTTGGTGCTCCTCAGCGATATCTTGCCGACACTCGTGATGCGCAGAGACGAAGAACGAATGGCATTTTTTGCTGTGCGCCCGTTTTATATTTTTCAAAAAATCGGCTATCCTATTCATGCGGTCGTAAGACAGCTTGCCATCGCTTGCTTGCCGCTCTTGGGTATCAAGAAAAGCGAGCTCGACAGCGAAGCGACCCACTCGGAAGAAGAGCTCCGTATGCTCGTAACGACGGGACAGCGCGAAGGCGTCCTCAACGAGATGGAGAGCGAGATCATCGACAACGTGTTCGACTTCTCCGACCGTACGGCACGCGAGATCATGATACCGCGCAAAGATATGATATGCTTGTTCGTTGAAGACAGTTACGAAGACAATCTCAAAGTCATCATGGACACGTCGCATACGCGCTATCCTGTCTGCGAAGAGGACAAAGACCATGTCATCGGTATGGTGCATCTTCGTGATGTCCTGGAACTTGAAGCGGCACGCAAGGGCAACAAGGATATCCGCTCTATCATGCGCGAGATACTCATGGTGCATGAAGGTATGGCGCTGACCGATATCTTGACACTCATGCGTAAAAAACGTATCCATATGACAGGTGTCGCCGATGAATACGGCGGTATCGCGGGCTTCCTTGCGATGGAAGACCTCCTGGAAGAGATCGTCGGCGATATCCAAGACGAGCATGATGAAGACGAAACGCTTGAGATCGAGACAGTCGAACAAGGCGTGTACGAATTCGACGGCAAGGTGCTTCTCGACGAAGTGACGGAACTTCTCTCGATCGCGCTCGACGAGCATGAAGAAGATACGATCGGCGGATATATGTTCGGGCTTCTCGGCAGACGACCGAAAGTAGGCGATACGGTCACGATCGGCAATTATCGTTTCGCGGCGATCGAAGTAAACGGATTCCGTATCGTGCGCCTTAAGGCAACGCCGATTGCGGAAACCGAAACGAAGGGACAAGCAGTCTGATACGAAACGGCAAAGGATGTGCGCTTGATGTTGAAAGATACGTTATGGGAGATTTTTCGGACAACAGGACAGATCGAAGCCTATTTGATATACAAGCAATACGCAGACGAAGATGAGGCCGAAAGGCTCATCGAAACGGATACGCATTGATGTAAGGATGGATATGATGAAAAAAACGGAAGCGATCGTGCTGTCTGTCAAGAGCTGGGGCGAAGCAGACAGGATCGTGACACTTTTTTCAAAAGAATACGGAAAGACAGAAGCCGTAGCGTACGGAGCGCGTAAACCGCGCAGTGCGCTTGCGGCTTCTGTACAATTATTCACGCAGGCGGAGATGACGCTCGCGGAAGGCAAACGCATCGACACACTCAAGCAATGCCATATCATGCGTTCGTTCCGCACGCTGCGTGAGGACTTATCGCGTATGGCATACGGCTCGTTCTTGACGGAAGTCTGCGAGGTGCTGACGATGGACGGAGAACGTGACGAAGAGCTGTATGAACGATTGCTCCTTCTTCTCGAGATGATAGAGACGCGCAATCCGAGACTGGCGGCACTTGCCGGTGCGCTTCAGCTGATGAAGCACGGCGGATTCGGCCCGATCACCGAGCGATGCAGTGCGTGCGGATGTGCCGTAGAGGGGGACGCTTTCTTCGACAGACAGCTTGGCGGTATCGTCTGTGAGACGTGTCGTCAGACGGACAGCATCCCGATGCGAGAGTCGATGCGTGCATTTATCGCGTGGCTCGAGAAGCTGGGCGACGGCCCTATCGAGCCGCCGCGTGTGACAGGCCGCGATATGGTCGATACCGAAAAACTGCTCATTGCTTACTTGACGGATATCATCGACCGCCCGCTCCGCTCGCTCAAATTCATCGCGCAGCTCGGCGATACATAAAAATCTTCTTGGATTATCTATACTGCTGTGGTATAATAATCGCAAGGAGGGGATCACAATGAGCGGTTGTAACGAACAAAACTGTATCTGCCCGAAGACCGATTGCGAGCGTCACGGTAAATGCTGTGAATGCATCAATCATCATCGCAAGAAAAACGGTCTCGTATATTGCATGAAACAGATCGTGAAAGAACAAGAGAAAAAGTAAAAGCACCTTGACAAAAAAGGTGCTTTTTTGGTATAGTTGTAGCAATATGACAGCGATGCGAGAAAGAGAGCATATCCACTCCTGTCAGCGAGTCGGGGACGGTGCAAGCCCGACATACGGATACGCGAAGGCATTCTCAAGCTGCGGAAGGAAATCTCAGATGAGAGAGTAAACTCCGCCATATATTAAGGTGGGCGTCACGCCAATCAGGGTGGAACCGCGGGAAATTGACATCTCGTCCCTGTAACATTTCGTTACATGGGAGCGAGGTGTTTTTATTTGTCAAACATTTGAAGGAGGAATCGACTTATGACATTTCAGGATATCATCTTGACGCTCCAGAACTTCTGGGCGAAACAGAACTGTATTTTATCCCAACCGTATGACGTGGAAAAAGGCGCAGGTACGATGAACCCGTCCACGTTCCTCAGAGCACTCGGTCCCGAACCGTGGAACGTAGCATACGTAGAACCGTCCCGCCGTCCGAACGACGGTCGTTACGGCGAAAACCCGAACCGTCTTTATCAGCATCATCAGTTCCAGGTCATCATGAAGCCGTCCCCGGCTAACATTCAGGAACTCTACCTCGAGAGCCTCAAAGAGCTCGGTATCGACCCGTCTCAGCACGACATCCGTTTCGTTGAAGACAACTGGGAATCCCCGACGCTCGGCGCATGGGGTCTTGGCTGGGAAGTATGGCTCGACGGCATGGAGATCACGCAGTTCACGTACTTCCAGCAGGTCGGCAGCATCGACGTAAAACCTGTTTCCGTTGAGATCACCTACGGTCTCGAACGCTTGGCGATGTACATCCAGGGCGTAGAGAACGTATACGACCTCAAATGGGTCGGCGATGTAACGTACGGTGACGTATTCCATCGCAACGAAGTAGAAAACTCGCACTACAACTTCGAAGTAGCTGATACGGATATGCTCTTCACGCTCTTCGATATGTATGAAAAAGAAGCAAAACGTGTCGTTGAAACGGGCTTCGTTCTTCCTGCATACGACTACGTATTGAAATGCTCGCATACGTTCAACTTGCTCGATGCACGCGGCGCGATCAGCGTCAGCGAAAGAACGGCATTCATCGGCCGTGTTCGTGCGATGGCAAGAATGTGTGCGCAGGCATACCTCAAACAACGTGAAGAACTCGGATTCCCGATGTTGAAAGGAGCGGAATGATCATGGCAAAAGATTTATTGTTGGAAATTGGTACAGAAGAGATCCCTGCAAGATTTATTCCGGGCATCCTCGCGCAGATGGAATCTCTCGCAAGCACGCGCCTCGCTGAACTTCGCCTCGCGTTTGAAGCAGTAGAAGTATACGCAACGCCGCGTCGTTTGACGCTCTGCGTGAAACAAGTAGCTGAACAGCAGCTCGACCAGACGAGCGAAAACAAAGGCCCGTCCGTTAAGATCGCGTTCGATGCGGAAGGCAACCCGAGCAAAGCGGCGCAAGGCTTCGCGCGCGGTCAGAAAGTAGACCCGAAAGACCTCGTCGTAAAAGACGGTTATGTATATGCTATCGTCCATGAAGAAGGTCAGGCGACAGAAGCACTCCTTCCGTCCTTCTTGGAAGAACTCATCCTCGGTCTCAACTTCCCGAAAAATATGCGTTGGGCAAACCTTGATTTCAAATACGTTCGTCCGATCCGCTGGCTCCTTGCTATCTGGGATAACGTACGCATCCCGCTTACGATCGCAGAAGTATCGAGCGATATGTTCACGATGGGTCACCGTTTCCTCAGTCAGGGCAAAGTGGCTGTTGAGTCGGTAGCAGACTATTTCGCAAAACTCAAAGAAAACTTCGTCATGATCGACCAGAAAGAACGTGAAGAAGTTATCGTAGCGCAGATCAACGCGCTTGCGGAAAAAGAAGGCGGTCGTGCCGAAATTACGGAAGACCTCCTCGAAGAAGTCGTATATCTCGTAGAATATCCGACGGCACTCTGCGGTACGTTCGAAGACAAATATCTTGCTCTTCCGCAGGAAGCAGTTATCACGCCGATGCGCGAACATCAGAGATACTTCCCGGTACTCGATGCAAACGGCGCGCTTATGCCGCGTTTCATCACAGTCCGCAACGGCAGCGCAGATCATCTTGAGATCGTTCAGCACGGTAACGAACGCGTTCTCCGCGCACGTCTCGACGATGCGAAATTCTTCTATGAAGAAGATAAAAAACAGACGCTCGAAAGCCGCGTCGAAAAATTGAAAACGATCGTATTCCAAGACGGCTTGGGCACGATCTATGACAAAGCTGTTCGTTTGCAGGAGCTCTCCGTATTCTTTGCGGCAGAAGCAAACGTACAGGCTGACGAAGCTGACATTCGTCGTGCGGCTCTCCTCGTAAAAACAGACCTTTTGACGGGTATGGTAGGCGAGTTCAGCGAATTGCAGGGTATCATGGGTCGCGAATATGCGCGTCTCGATGGTGAAAAAGAAGTTGTTGCAGAAGCGATCTTCGAACATTATCTCCCGCGTTTCGCAGGCGATATCCTTCCGCAGACGGATATCGGTCGCATCGTCGGTATCGCCGATAAGATCGACAACATCGTGGCTACGTTCAGCCGCGGTCTCATCCCGACAGGTTCGCAGGACCCGTACGCACTTCGCCGTCAGGCGCTCGGTATCGCGCACATCTGCATCGCGGCAGGCTACTCTGTATCCATCGCTCGCATCGCAGAAAAAGCAGCTCAGCTCCTCGGTCTCGATGAAGCAAAAACGAAAGAACTCGTTTGCGCTGTACAGGAATTCTTCGTACTTCGTATGAAAAATATCTTGAGCGATGCAGGCGTACGCTATGACATCGTTGATGCCGCTCTCGAAGCAGGCTGCGACGATGTAGCAGACACCGCAGCTCGCGCGCACGTTCTCCAGAACCATGACTTCAGCGTTGCGGTACAGGCGTTGACGCGTGTTATGAACCTCGTAAAAGACAGCGAACTCCTCGCTGTTGATACGGCTCTCTTCGAAGAAGAAGCGGAAGGCGCTCTCTGGGAAGCGTTCAACAACGTGAAAGAAGTCGCTACGCATCAGGCTCGTCTGGAAGCTCTCGTAGCACTTGCTCAGCCGATCGACAGATTCTTCGCGGATGTTATGGTCATGGCGAAAGACGAAGCGGTGAAAAACAACCGTATCGCACTTCTCAACCATATCAAACAGTTCGCAGGCGTTTTGGCTGACTTCAGAAAGATCGTCTAATTGAAAAAAGAAAAGCGCATGGACTTGCTCCGTGCGCTTTTTGTATCATATCGGGAAAGGAATGATACGATGGATAACGTAATATCGCGTGCTGAAAAAACGCGCCTTGTGCTTGACGAATTTTGTGCGCTCGCGGCGATCCCGCATCCGTCTGCGGCAGAACAGGCGGTAGGCGATCATCTTGAGCAGTCGCTTCGAAAGGCAGGACTTGCCGTATACCGTGATACGTGCGGCAATCTCATCGCCGAAAAACAGGCTTCGGCAGGCTGTGAGGCTTGGCCGACTACTATTTTACAGGCGCATATGGATATGGTCTGCGTGTCGGCAGACGGCGTAGCGTACGATAAGTATAGCGATCCTATCCGTCTTGTGGAAGACGGAGACTATCTCAAGGCGGACGGCACGAGCCTCGGAGCGGATGACGGCATCGGCGTGGCAGTCATCATGGTCATCTTGAAAGATCAGACGCTCGTTCATGGGCCTGTTCGTGCCATCTTCACGGTAGAAGAAGAAACGTCGATGCGCGGGGCAAGTCAGCTCGATGCGAAGTGGCTCGACGGCGATTATCTCATCAACTGCGATTCGGAAGAAGTCGACGTCATCACCGTCAGCAGTGCGGGCGGTATGCATATCGACGCGAGACTTATTTGTGAACGTGCAGACCGCAGAGAAGAAACGACTGTCTGCCAAATAGAAGTCGGCGGATTGCTCGGCGGTCATTCGGGCGTCGACATCCACAAGGGACGTGCCAACGCGATACTCGTGATGGCAGATATTTTGGCACAGCTTGACGGTGTGCGTCTGATTCGTTTCGACGGCGGTATGGCACGCAATGCGATCCCTGCGAGAGTACGCGCGCTTGTAGAGATGCCTGTCAGAAAGATAAGCGAAGCAGAGCATTTTCTGCAAGCGGAGACGGCAAGACTTCGCACCGCGTATCCTGCGGAGAGTGGTCTTACGATAACGCTCAGAGAAACCAAATGCGACGAACTGCCAATGACGGACGACGCTATGGCAAGACTTATTTCGTTCTGCCGACAACTCCCCAACGGTGTACGTTCGATGCACCAAGCGATACCGTCGCTCGTCGAATCGTCGTCGAATGTCGGTGTCGCAGAAACAAGCGGTGATATCGTAGAATTCCGCCTCCATCCGCGAAGCTCAAACGAAAGCGACATGGCTTGGTATCGCAAAGCAGTCGGAGATATTGCCAAGTCGTGCAAGATGGAAGCAGACTTCTACGGAGAGATCCCCGCGTGGCCGCTTATAAGCGACAATCGCTTGGCACAGCTTGCTTCGGCTGTCTACGAAAAACAGAACGGCTCGCCGATGAAGATAGAAGCTTGCCATGCGGGACTTGAGTGCAGTTATTTCTATCGGAAGAATCCGAATCTCAAGCTCATCTCCATCGGGCCTACCGTTGAGCACGTACACAGTCCGCAGGAACGTATCGTCATCGACACGATAGCCGTCCATCTCGATCTCATCATCGGCATCTTAGCAGAAATGGGTGCGAGATAACGATGTATTCTGATTGGAAAACGTATTTGATTCTTTTCGGCGGTGTATTTGCACTGTCAACATCAGCTATTTTTGTCAAGATCGCCGATGCACCTTCCGCTATCATTGCTTTTTATCGACTGTTGATCGCAGGCGTGGTCTTATTGCCGTTTTTTCTGCTTAGCAGTAAGAGCCGCTTAGAGATCGCTGTGCTTCAAGCGAGAGAGTGGCGGCAGATCATAGCGGCAGGCTTATTTCTGGCACTTCATTACGTGATGTGGTTCGAATCACTGAAATTTACCTCGATCGCAAGTTCGACGATGCTTGTTTCTATGCAGCCGTTATTTTCCCTCGGATTGGATCGGTTCGTACAGAACAGGAAGATAAAGAGGACAGCTCTGATCGGATGTATCGTTGCGCTCGTCGGGTGCATCATCATTGGCGCGGGCGACCTTCGGATCAGCGGGGATAGTTTGTTTGGAGATATATTGGCATTTGCGGCGGCAGGCGTGATAGCACTCTATTTTTTCGTTGGAGAGACTGTCAGAAAAAATGTTTCCGCACTGACATATTCTGTATTGAGCTATTTGATCAGTGCAGTCATCTTAGCCGCTTACAGTATTCTGCAGGATGAAGCATTCGGCGGATATGCGGACGAGACCTGGCTATCCTTTATTGGGCTTGCATTGATCGCAACGATCGGCGGACAGTTCGTATTTAATCTTCTCTTGAAAAAAGTATCCGCATCTGCCGTAACGATGAGTATTCTTGGCGAACCGATCGGTACGTGTATTTTAGCGTATCTGCTTCTGAATGAAGGAGTCATGCTCCAACAATTTATCGGCATCGCTGTCATCATGAGCGGGATGACGATATTCTTTTCGCGTCCGACATATTTAAAATAATAACGAAATAAAAAAGAGTGGACACAGTTTTGACTGTATCCACTCTTTTCTTTTTTAGCGAAGAACATTGGCTCGGACATCATACTCTTGATGAGAAGTCGTCCAAGTTTTGCCGTTTTGTGTGATGGTGACATTGCCGTCGAATGTGGCAAGCTTCGTTTTCCAGTTGAATGATGCCGTATCGGACTTGATGGTCAGCCCGCCGCGTGAGAAGTGCGAACCGCCTTTGATATAAGCTGTGCGTGCAGGGCCTTTGACATAGACACTGCCGCCCGTGAAGGTCATGCCGTCTTGGTTGAAGCTGACACCGTCATCGCCCCAGACCTCCATCGTAACGGGTGAGAAGCGTGCGCTGTCTGCCGTGATGGTGCGAGCACCGATCGTGATGACAACGTTGCCTGTCAGAACGTATTGCCCGCTGTCGGGGTCGAAATAACTATCATTGGCTGTGACGCTCGGACGCGCCGCAGAAGCGATCGAACAAATAAGCGTGAAGAGTAAGACAAGGATCAGTATGCTTTTTCTTTTCATTGATGAAACCCTCCCTTTGCACATAATATTATAACGTAATAAAGAGGATTTTACTATCTTTATGATGTAATTTAACAGTATGAATTTTTTAGCAAGAAACAGAAAGGGGAACCGACGATGGATGCTATTCGCAAGATAACGGAAGAAATGGAGAGAAAAAATCTCAGCCCGTACGCACTAAAGAGCGACGAGGCAAAACGTGACCGCGAAGAAGACTCCTGCCCGATACGCACGGCCTTCCAGCGCGACCGAGACCGTATCTTGCACAGCAAATCGTTCCGCCGTCTGAAACATAAGACACAAGTCTATATCTCTCCCGGTGACCATTATCGTACCCGCATGACGCACAGCATCGAAGTCGCGCAGATAGCCAGAACGATCGCGCGCGCCCTTCGCCTCAACGAAGACGCGACCGAAGCGATGGCGCTCGGACACGATGTCGGACATACACCGTTCGGTCACTCGGGCGAATATGCGCTCGATGCGCTCGTCGGCCATTACAGCCACAACGAACAGAGCCTCAGAATAGTAGAATATCTCGAAAAGAACGGCAGAGGACTTAATCTGACAGCAGAAGTGCGTGACGGCATCTTGTGCCATACGGGAAGCCGCGAGCCGCAGAGCCTCGAAGGTAAGATCGTCCGTATCAGCGACCGCATCGCGTACTTGTGCCATGACTATGATGACAGCCTCCGTGCGAACCTCATCTATCGGGACGAACTGCCTGCCGATGTCAGACGGACGATCGGAGAAGTGCCTGCCGACATGATAACGGCAATGGTCATGGATACGATACAGTCGTCGAACGGACAAAATGACATTTATCAATCGGATAAGATAAAAGGCGTCATGGACTCGTTCCGCGAATTTATGTTCAGGCGCGTCTATCATTCCGAACCGCTTCGCCCCGACCGCGACCGCGCGACATTCGTCTTGACGACGCTGTTTGAATATTTTCATACGCATCCCGATGAGCTCCCCGAAGAATCTCGCGCAGGGATCGAACGCTGGGGACAAGACCAAGTCGTCACCGACTATATCGCAGGTCTTACCGATGTCTATGCGATCGAGCTGTTCGAAGAGCGATTCATCCCGCGAAAATGGGTCGGATACCAATCAAAATGAATTTTCTAGCAAAAAAAATTCATTTTGTCAAGAGGTAAAAAAGGATATTTTAAATGAATATGGAATATAATTAAAGAGTTTTGAAAAAAGCATTCTTTTTCTTCGACAATATATGCTGAAATATGAAATAATTGTCTTTGTTGGATGATTGTTTCAAAAGATTTCTGTCATTTGTGGCAAAAAAAGAAGGAATTTCAAACAATTAGGCGAATTTTAAAAGACGCTTACTCCTAAAACAGTTTAGGAAGACAAGCGAAACATGAATAAGAAGGTCACTCGAATGAAAGATGCAGGATTTGACGAATTTCTTGACCGGCTGCGCTCGGAAAGTGACATTGTGACGGTCGTTTCCGATTATGTCGCCTTGAAGAAAAAGGGACGTAATTATTGGGGATGCTGTCCGTTTCATCAAGAGAACACGCCGTCTTTTTCTGTGAATGCGGAGAAAGGCTTCTATTACTGTTTTGGTTGTCAAAGTGGCGGAAACGTGTTTTCGTTCTTGATGAAAGTGGAGAATATCACTTTCATGGACGCGGTACGGCTTCTTGCCAAAAAAATGAATATTCCCATTCCCGAACGGCAAAAAACGCCGGAGCAGATCGCGAGGGAAAAAGATATGGCGCGACTCGGACAAGCATCCCAGTTGGCGCGTGATTTTTTTCATTCGTGTCTCGTCAGAACGTCGTACGGCAAAGAAGGACTGGCGTATCTGAAGAAACGCGGTATCACCGATGAGATGATAGAGACGTTTGGGCTCGGATTCGCACCGAATGCTTGGTCGAAGCTTACCGATGCGTTTATCAAGCGCGGTGTGACGGAAGAGACGCTCGTGGAAGTGGGACTTGCGGTAAAACATGAGCAGAAGAACAGTATATACGACCGTTTCCGCAATCGGGTGATGTTCCCGATCTGCGATCTTCGAGGTCGTGTCTGCGGATTCGGCGGGCGCGTCATGGACGACAGCCATCCGAAGTATCTGAATTCATCGGAGTCGGTGATATTTAACAAACGGCAGATACTCTTCGGTTATGATACCGCGTATCAAGCGATCAAAGCATGCGGACAAGTGATCGTGATGGAAGGGTATATGGATGTGCTCTCTGCGAGAAAGCATGGTATCCATAACACCGTTGCGTCGCTGGGTACTGCATTTACCGCATCTCATGCGAAACTGCTCAAAAAATCGGCAAACGAGATCGTTTTCTCGTATGACAGCGATCGGGCGGGACAAGAAGCGACGATGCGTGCGCTCCAGATCGTACGTGAACTGGGGATGTCACTTAAGGTGCTGACGATACCCGACGGTAAAGATCCCGACGAATTTTTGACGAAGCATGGAGCCGAAGCGTTCCGTAAGTTGGTAGATGATGCGCTGACGTATCTTGAATATCGCTACCAAAAGATACTGGCGGAAGTCGACTATTCGGACTTGCAAGGCAAGGTGAATGTCGTTTCGCGAGTGGTGGAACTACTGGCGACTTCGAACAATGCGGTAGAAACGAATGTGTATATTGCGCGAACGGCAGAGGTGCTCGCGATCGACGAGGCATCTGTACGTAGCGAATTATATAAATACCTGAATAAAAAGGATAATCAAGGAAATCAAGGGCAAGATATAACGATCAGAAGTGTCACAAAAAAACCGGAAGGTGCATCACAGGCGGCAGAGCGTAATCTGATTTCAATTATTTGCAGTGATAGTAATAGGATTCCGTATATCAAGGCACGACTGACGGAAGAAGAGTTTTCGCAGCGTGAAACGAGAGAGATCGTCACGCGGTTGTGGCAGGCTTGGGAAACAGAAGGTGAGCTGACCGCAGAACTCGATGCTATGATGGACGAGCCGTCGCTTAGCGAGATATTGTCCAATAGCTTGCTTGCAGAGCCGATATCCGAAGATATCGATCAGGTAATAGATGATTGTATCAAAGCCGTTCATCTGTCGCACTATCAGCGACTTTATGAACAGCACCGTTTAAAAGCGGATGAATTAGAACGTATGGGGGATAGCGGGTTTTTGCAAGAATTAGCGGAAAGCCAGCGGATAAAGAATGAGATTAGTAAGTTGCGTAATCAGCAGTAAATTTTGGGAAAGCAAGGAGGGGAGTAAATGACAGCAAAAATGGATCAAGCGCTTCCGCTTATCGAGAAGCTACTGGCCAAAGGCAAAAGTCGTGGTGGCATGTTGACGTATGCCGAAGTGATGGATACTCTCCAAGGGATAGATATGTCGGCGGAGGATGCAGATGAGATATTCGGCATGTTCCAGCGTCAAGGCATTGAAGTAGTCGACGTCCTTGCGAATGGACCGCAGGTCGACGAAGAAGAACCGACAGAACAGGATATGGAAGAGGTACGACCGGAAGAAGTCGACCTTGACTTGTCTGTGCCGGAAGGTATCGGCATCGATGACCCTGTTCGTATGTATCTGAAAGAGATCGGTCGTGTTCATTTGCTCTCGGCAGATGAAGAGATCGAGCTTGCAAGACGTATGGAAGAAGGCGATGAAGAAGCAAAACGCCGTTTGGCAGAAGCGAACCTTCGTCTCGTCGTCAGCATTGCCAAACGATATGTCGGCCGTGGTATGCTGTTCTTGGATCTGATCCAGGAAGGTAACTTGGGTCTTATCAAAGCCGTTGAAAAATTCGATTATAACAAAGGGTACAAGTTCAGTACGTATGCGACTTGGTGGATCCGCCAGGCTATCACACGTGCTATCGCCGACCAGGCGAGAACGATCCGTATCCCTGTTCATATGGTAGAGACGATCAACAAGCTCGTGCGTATCCAACGTCAGCTTCTTCAGGAACTCGGCAGAGAGCCGCTTCCGGAAGAGATCGCCAAAGAAATGGGTATCAGCGTAGAACGTGTGCGTGAGATCATGAAGATCGCACAAGAGCCCGTATCGCTCGAAACGCCGATCGGGGAAGAAGAAGACTCGCATCTCGGAGACTTCATCGAAGACCAAGACGCGCCCGCGCCTGCGGAAGCTGCTTCGTTCATGCTTCTCAAAGAACAGCTCGAAGAAGTGCTCGAGACGCTCACAGACCGTGAAAAGAAAGTGCTTCGCCTGCGTTTCGGTTTGCAGGACGGTCGTGCAAGAACGCTCGAAGAAGTCGGACAGAGCTTCGGTGTTACGCGTGAACGTATTCGTCAGATCGAAGCGAAAGCTTTGCGCAAACTGCGTCATCCGAGCCGTAGCAAAAAGTTAAAAGATTTCTTGGAATAATAACAGGATGCACAAAAGGCAAAGCAGCATATGCTTTGCCTTTTTTAGCGATATGAGAGGTAGGAGAAAGATATGAAATTAAGTAAACGACTCAGAGCGGTAGCCGATTTTGTCGAACCGGGTTCTATCCTTGCCGATATCGGTACCGA
>JAFPBC010000087.1 GCA_017390595.1 Selenomonadales bacterium
AATGCAGAGATAAACACGCGATATCCCACACCGCCGACATTGACAAAACACGAATCGGCAAATGCATGACTGATCGTTCCTTCTACATATCCTATCATAATGTTCCTCCCCACATACGACTGTCCGCCGCGTGTGTCGTACAGATAGCCACCGCAAGCGCATCTGCCACATCGTCGGGATGCGGCGGTTTCGGCAGATTAAGAAGCCGCGTCACCATATAGATGACCTGCTCTTTCGTCGCCTTACCGTAACCGACAACAGACTGCTTGACCTGAAGTGGTGTGAATTCTCTGATCGGCACATCGTTTTCCGCCGCCGTCAATAGGATCACACCGCGTGCCTGTCCGACCGATATCGCCGTTGTAACATTCTTGTTAAAAAACAATTGCTCTACGCCAATGATATCGGGCTTATACTCGGCTATCAGTTGATTCAATCCCTCGTGTATCCGGAGCAAACGCTGTTCGGGTGCCATCTTCGCAGGTGTCGTGATCGCACCGTAATGAACAGCCCTAAGTCTCGTTCCATTTAGTTCTACCAATCCATACCCGCAGATCGCAGTCCCCGGGTCTATACCCAATGCTAACACAGAATTCTCCTCTTATTTGCATTTAACCTAAACGTATTTATTCCCCATCTTTCGTGTCAAATCCTTCTTTCGACAAAAAGAAAACACCGCTTTTTCCGCGGTGTCACCGTGCCTCCAGTCCTTCCAGGATACGCAGTTTTTCTTCCTCTGACCGAAACGGTATCCCGACTTTAAGTGCCTCTTGCGCCTCTTCTATGAGCATCGTCGTATCGAGCGTCAAATTCTCTTTCAAGATCGCATCCTCATTCGGTTTTCCGTAATAGATACCTACGATACCGTCCCGCATTCCTACAAACTGCTCTTTTTTATGTTCCTTGCATACATCATCAACAGCTATCTGAAGTGCAACGACATCCTTATCAAACGATGTGATCTGCCATTCACGGTAGAGCTCGGCGACCTCATCTCGTGTCATGCCGACAACCTTTGAAGATGCCTTCTCTCGCATCACCTCCGACTCCTTACAAGCTCGATAATAGATTGTCTGTTCAAACATCGTATTTTCTCCGACACGCTCATTCGTCTGCCCGATAGGCATATCGACATCGGGCCTGTCTACACTTCCCGTCATCATCCACAGCGAACACATCACCATACAGAAGCAAACCGCCATTGTCAGATATCGATCTTTCATCACGTCTCCCCCTTCCGCCTTATACCAAGCGTGTGCAATAACAAAATATTTATACATGAAAAGCAAATTACGGAAGAATATTCTTTCAGTAATATACACACCGCGTAAAATATGATATAATTATTCGGTATGTATAGCATTGCAAAATCGGAGGCATTTATGAAACAGCGAATTTCAGTCATACAAGCCGATATTACAACGCTGACGGTCGATGCGATCGTCAACGCAGCCAACACAACACTGCTCGGCGGCGGTGGTGTCGACGGTGCGATCCATCGTGCGGCAGGCCCCAGACTGCTTGAAGAATGTCGCAGCCTAAATGGTTGTCCGACAGGTGAAGCAAAGATAACACGCGGTTATCAGCTCCCCGCAAAGTATGTCATCCATACACCCGGCCCGATATGGCGCGGCGGTACGAACAGAGAAGCCGAACTTCTCTCGAACTCTTATCGCAATTCGCTTGAGCTGGCAGTCACTCATGACTGCAAAACGATCGCCTTCCCGTCGATCAGTACGGGAGTATATCGTTTTCCGCTCGAATTGGCGGCCTCGATCGCACTCTATACGATAATCGATTTTTTAAACGAAAACGACACGATCGAACAAGTCTACATAGCGGCGTTTGATTCCGTAACGAAAGAAGTCTATCAAACGGAACTCGAAACACAGCTTCCATAAGAAATATCAGATAAGGTGGGAAAATCCATGTTAGAATTGAAAAATCTTTCGTTCCAGGTAGAGACAGAGAACGGCAAGAAAGATATTCTCAAAAACATCAACTTGACATTAAACGATAACGAACTCGTCGTTATCACAGGCCCGAACGGCAGTGGTAAATCGACGCTCGCCAAGATCATCATGGGTATCGAAAAACAGACGTCGGGTCAGATCCTTTTCAACGGCATCGACATCTCCGACTACTCCATCACCGAACGTGCCCGTCTCGGTTTCGGCTTCGCTCTCCAGCAGCCTGTTCGCTTCAAAGGCATCACGGTCAAAGACCTCATCATGCTTGCAAGTCAGAACAAAGAATTGACTGTTGACAAAGCGTGCGCCTACCTCTCCGAAGTAGGTCTCTGCGCGAACGAATACATCAACCGCGAAGTCAATGCCAGCCTCTCGGGCGGTGAGCTCAAACGTATCGAGATCGCGACTGTTCTTGCAAGACAGACAGCCCTCTCCATCTTCGACGAGCCGGAAGCAGGTATCGACCTCTGGAGCTTCAACAACCTTATCGATGTATTCCAGCGTATCCATGACAAGCACGAAGGTTCCATCTTGATCATCTCGCACCAAGAACGTATCCTCAACGTAGCCGACCGCATCATCGTCGTCGCAGGTGGCGAAGTACAGTCGAGCGGTACGCACGAAGAGATCATGCCTGAATTGATGCGCAGAGCAGACGGTTGCGGCTGCAGCTTGAAAAGGGGGAAAAAATGATGGATCAGAACGAAAAAAATATCTTAAAGATCGTTGCCGACATGGACGAAGTTCCGACAGGCACAGCATATAACATCCGTTCCAACTGCGGTTGCAGTGGTCGTAACTCGACAGAAAACATCAAGATCGAAAACAAAACAGACAAACCGGGTATCGACATCATCGTTAAACCGGGTACGAAAAACGAAGTCGTCATGATCCCTGTCGTCATCACTGAAAGCGGTGTCGAAGATCTCGTATACAACGACTTCTTCATCGGCGAAGATACCGACATCACCATCATCGCAGGCTGCGGTATCCACAACTGCGGCGACAACAAATCCCAGCATGACGGTATCCACACGTTCTACCTCAAAAAGAACGCACGTGTCAAATATATCGAAAAACATTACGGCGAAGCAGACGGTCGTGGCGAAAATGTCCTCAACCCTGTTACTGTCATCAACATGGACGAAGACAGCTACATGGAAATGGACACCGTACAGATCAAAGGCGTAGACTCCACCACTCGTGACACACAAGCAACGCTCAAAGATAACGCAACGCTCATCGTCAAAGAAAAACTCCTCACTGATGGTGTACAGTACGCAAAAACAGACTTCGTCATCAATCTTGACGGCGAAAATTGCAGTACGCACGTTGTATCCCGTTCCGTTGCCAAAGGCGAGTCGAAACAATACTTCGTCTCCAACGTCATCGGCAACAACAAATGCATGGGTCACACCGAATGTGATGCCATCATCATGGACAACGCCATCGTCCATGCCAAACCAGAGATCGTTGCCAACCATATCGATGCCAGCCTCATCCACGAAGCTGCTATCGGTAAAATCGCAGGTGAACAGATCATGAAACTGATGACACTCGGTCTTACCGAAGAAGAAGCACAACAGCAGATCGTCAACGGTTTCTTGAAATAAGACATACAAAAGCCGAACAGGAACTTCCTGTTCGGCTTTTATTGTATCTTTATCTTACTTTGTCTCTTCGGTCATAGCACATTCCGCAGAGACTGCTTCTTCTGTCTTTTCTTCTGCCTTCTCTTCTACTGCGCTTTTGCATTTATCGAGGGTAAATCCGCCAAGCTTACCACTGCGGAATTCGGTAAGCAGAAGTCGACGTACTTTTTCGTCATCGATCTTACCGCCCGCACGGAGACAACCGCGTTTGCGCGCGATGGCTTCGAGGACTTCGTAGCCCGTCTCGGGAAGCGGAAGCGTCAACTTATAACGCGCAGCTAATCTGTCAGGATACTCTGTGCGGAGATAATCGACAAACAGCTCCATCAAAAGCTCGCCATCGTATACTTCGTCATTGATGGCACCGCTGACAGCAAGATGGAATCCTTTTTCGGGATCTTCGAACTTCGGCCAGAGCACACCCGGCGTATCGAGAAGCTCAAGCGTCTTGCTGATCTTGATCCATTGTTTACCGCGCGTTACACCCGGTTTGTCGGCCGTTTTTACGACGGCACTACCCTGCAGGCGATTGATGAGAGACGATTTCCCAACGTTCGGGATACCGAGGATCATCGCGCGAACAGCACGTACTTTGATGCCTTTGGCTTTCAAGTGATTGATCTTAGCCGCGGCAAGCTTCTCTACTTGTGCGATAAGTTGTTTGATACCTTTACCTGTCATAGAGTCGATCGCAACGACAGGGATACCCTGACGACGGAAACAAGCGATCCATGCTTTTGTATGTTCTTCTTCTGCCAAATCGGCTTTATTAAGAACGATGACTTTCGGCTTATTCTCTATGAGACTGCCGATCATCGGGTTCGAACTGCTGACGGGGATACGCGCATCGAGAAGTTCGATGACAACATCAACGAGCTTCAAATTCTCCTTGATCATGCGCTGTGCTTTCGTCATATGTCCCGGGAACCATTGTATCGTTAAATTATTTTTCTTTTCGATTTCTGCCATGGGTACCTCCTTCGATGCGATCGATCGCATCTGCCAAATCATAGTCATATATTTTATTATTATACCATATTTATATCAAATCGCCTACTGACGAGAATTGTCATAGTGAATAGAAAAATCGGCAGATATGCTCTGCCGATTTTGTTTTACGGTAACATTTTCAGGCTGTCAAGCGGCCAGAATACCATCATTGCTTTCCCTTTTACCATATCGAGCGGCAGGAAGCCTACACCGCGGAAACGGCTGTCTTCCGAGTTGTTACGGTTGTCGCCCATAACGAAGATATGACCGCGCGGGATGGTGCGTTTCGGGAAGGTGCTGAGAGTCGGTTCTAAGATATACGGTTCGTCCAACAATTCGTCATTCAAATAGACTTTGTTGTCTTTGATCTCGATCGTATCACCTTCAACGCCGATAACACGTTTGATAAAATCGCGTTTCGGGTCGCGCGGATACTTGAATACGAGGATCTCACCACGTTCCGGTTCACGGAAACGATAGATGAATTTGTTGACGACGAGACGTTCTTGGCTGACCAAGGTCGGCAACATGGACGGACCTTCTACCAAGTACAATTCAACGATGAAGAAACGAATAAAACAAGCCAATACGACTGCGATCAGAATAGAGATCGTCCATTCTTTGACTTGGGTACCAATGCCGGACTCAGGTTTATTCATAATAACTTCCTTCCTGACGACTTTGTGTAGATATAAGAACAGGGACTGTCGAAACAGTCCCCATTATCATCTGCTTATCGTCTTTCTTTGATACGTGCAGCTTTACCCGTGAGGTTTCTCAAGTAGTAGAGTTTTGCACGGCGAACGATACCGCGACGAACTACATCAATTTTTTCCAAACGCGGGGAATGTACCGGGAACGTACGTTCTACGCCGATACCGTAGGACACTCTGCGAACCGTGAACGTTTCGCGAACACCGCTGGATTTACGATTGATAACAACACCTTCGAACATCTGTACGCGTTCGCGGTTACCTTCGACAACTTTAACATGTACACGAACCGTGTCCCCCGGTCTGAATGCCGGAATGTCCTGGCGAAGTTGTTCTTTTTCCAATGCTTCAATAATATTCATTTGTTTTCCTCCTTATTTTAGATGTTCTTATCTTTCATTTCTCGAAAAACAGCGGACCATCTACATTACCCTTATGTATTATACACAAGCCAAAGTGATTTTTCAAGCTTTTTTCATCCGTTTTTGGCATAAATTTTGGCAAACGCTCACCATTTCTGCCACACGTCCAAGATACCCGAAATCCACTTATTTTATTCACCGAGAAGCTTCTTATCCTGCTTCGTAAGTTCTACTTTTTCGAACAGATCGGGGCGTTTTTCGCGCGTGATGAGAAGCGACTGTTTCCGTCTCCACTTCTCGATCTCAGCGTGATTTCCCGATAACAGCACATCGGGAACATCATGCCCTTCATACGTGCGTGGTCTCGTATATTGCGGATATTCTAAGAGTCCCGCATAAAAAGAATCCTGCGGTGCCGAGTCGGCCGACCCGAGCACACCTGCGATATTTCGCGCAACGGAATCCATGATGACCATTGCAGGAAGCTCTCCGCCTGTTAATACATAATCACCGATCGACAGCACTTCGTCTGCCAGATATTCTTGCACACGTGCATCGACGCCTTCGTAGTGACCGCACAAAAAAATGAGTTGGTCATACTGCGCGAGCTCGATACATTTTTCTTGGTTAAACGTCGTTCCGCTCGGCGCCATCAAGATGACGCGGCGGTTCGGTAAGTTGGTCTTCTGTACGATATCATCTACCGCACGAAAGAACGGTTCCGGCTTCATCAGCATACCGGCACCACCGCCAAACGGCGTGTCATCGACAATTTTATGTTTATCGTACGCATAATCCCGAAGCTGTGTTGCGTGTATCTCAAGGAGATCATTCTCCATCGCGCGTTTGATAACGCTATGATTCATCGCACTTTCTATCATCTCGGGAAACAACGTAATTACATCAAATCTCATCTGACTTCCAACTCTTCCTCTTTGATAACGACCATTTTCTGTGCTTTCAAGTCGATCAATTTTACAACGCGCTTCAAGGCAGGGATAAGCGTCTGCTCTTTGCCCTTCTGCGCGACATATACATCATTACTGCCTGTCTCGATAATATTGACGATCTTGCCGATATAGTCACCGTTTTCGAGGTAAACCTCAAGACCGATGATATCAGCTGTGTAATATTCATCTTCACCAAGCGGAACAGCCAGTTCACGCGGAATACTGAGCATCTGACCGCGCAGCGCATCGACTGCCGTACGATCATCATACCCTTTGAATTTTATAAGTACATATTGATTGTGCATTTTGACCGATTGAATCGGAAGGACCGACCCGTTGTCCAACCACAGTTCTTTCAAGTCATAAAAACGCTCTTGGTTATCCGTAAGCGGCACAATACGAACATCACCCCGCACACCGTGCGGGGCAACGATTTTTCCAACTATAATAGATGTATTTCGCATACTAGTTGCGGAATGCAACGATCTTACCGTCTTCGAGCAAGATCTCGGCATTCATGATACTTTGCATATCATCGCCTACTTTGATCTCAACGAGGCGTTCGAGCTGACCCTGAACAACTTCAGAACCATTTTCGATCGCTTCCGCTTCTTTCAATTTCTGTAAGAGATGATTTTTAAAGTCGAGTCGTTTTTTGCGTTCCATGTCAATTTTCTGACGCAGAGCAGGAAGCCCTTGTGCATCTACCTTGGCTTGTTCAGTCAACATTCTTTTACCTTGAAACTCAACTTGCTGGATCTCCAAGTCAACTTTTTTGATATTGTCTTGAATTTCCGCGACCATTTTGCGTTTCAATTCATCGGTAACTTTTGCTTTAATGGTGACTGGACATTTTAATGTCATGCGGTCCATGATAGCCCACCTTTGAATTAAATGATTTCCACCGTTGCTTGTTTGTTTTCACAAACAGCAGCAGCTTTTATAACTGTGCGCAAGGCTTTGGCGATACGACCTTGTTTGCCGATCACCTTTCCCATATCCGACGGAGCGACCCGAAGTTCGAATACAGTTACTGCACCATCTTCACGCTCTTCAACAGTTACTTGGTCAGGATATTCCACTAAAGATTTAGCAATCACTTCAACGAGTTCCTTCACGGTTATCACGCTTCTTTCTTGCTTCTTTTCATTTCATCCCATTTTTTCATGATACCAAGTTTGCTGAACAACGATTTAACCGTATCAGTCGGCTGAGCGCCGTTTGCAAGCCATTTGAATGCTTTTTCTTCATCGATGTTGATCATTGCCGGAGTTTTCGTGGAATCATACTGACCGATGATTTCTACGAAACGACCGTCACGCGGGGAACGCGAATCAGCAACTACAACACGGTAGAACGGGCTTTTTTTCGCACCAAAACGTGCCAAACGAATTTTTACTGCCACACTACTCACCTCCTTTATAGAATAACCTTATTTCATGAACGGTAATTTGAAGCCGCCAAGGCCTCGTTTACTGTTTTTCATACTACGCATTTTTTTCATCATCTTACGCGCTTCGCCGAATTGCTTCAAGAGCTTGTTGACATCTTGTACGCGTGTACCGCTGCCCATCGCAATGCGTTTGCGACGACTGCCGTTGATGATCGAGATATCGCGACGTTCTTTCGGCGTCATCGAGCGAATGATCGCTTCGATCTGTCGGATCTCTTTGCCGTCAAAATCGATATCGCCGAGCTGTTTCTTGATACCACCCATACCCGGGATCATACCCAAGATCTGCTCGAACGAGCCCAATTTGCGAACCTGCTGCATCTGCGTGAGGAAGTCATCAAGTGTGAAATCATCCTTACGCATTTTGCGTTCAAGCTCTTCGGCTTGTTCCATGTCGAATGTGCTCTGTGCTTTTTCGATCAAGCTCAGAACGTCACCCATACCGAGGATACGCGATGCCATTCGGTCGGGATGGAACGGCTCGAGCGCATCGAGTTTTTCGCCCATACCTGCGAACTTGATCGGACATCCCGTTACCGCTTTGATCGAGAGCGCCGCACCACCGCGTGCGTCCCCGTCAAGTTTCGTAAGGATCGTTCCGTCTACGCCGAGATCGTTGTTGAACGCTTCTGCCACATTGACGGCATCCTGACCTGTCATCGCATCGACAACAAGGAGCACCTCATGCGGCCCAACCGTTCTCTTGATCGATTTCAGCTCGTCCATCAACTGCTCGTTGATATGTAAACGACCCGCGGTATCGATAATTACAACATCATTCGCATACGATTTCGCGTGTGCGATCGCTTCCTCTGCGATCTGTACGGGACTTACCTCTTGTCCTTTCGAGAATACAGGGATCGAAAGCTGTTCCCCAAGCACCTGGAGCTGTTTGATAGCTGCCGGACGGTAAATATCGCCTGCGACCAAAAGCGGATTCTTGCCTTGCTTTTTAAGCATACGAGCAAGTTTCCCTGCCGTCGTCGTTTTACCTGCCCCTTGGAGACCGACAAGCATGATAACTGTCGGAGGTTTCGGCGAGATCATGATACGACTTTGCGTGCCGCCCATCAATTCCGTCAATTCTTCATTAACGATCTTGATAACGTGTTGCGCAGGAGTCAAGCTGCTCATGACTTCCTGTCCAACCGCACGCTCTTTGATGCGTTTGACAAAATCTTTTACGACTTTAAAGTTAACGTCTGCTTCCAAAAGTGCCATCCGAACTTCGCGCATCGCGTCGTTGACATCAGATTCCGACAACTTGCCATGCCCGCGCAGTTTTTTGAACGTATTTTGTAATCGTTCGGCCAGACCTTCAAAAACCATCTTATCCCTCCTTAAAGTCATTCATCAAAGATCGGATCTTTCT
>JAFPBC010000088.1 GCA_017390595.1 Selenomonadales bacterium
CGAATGGCTCGTTAAGCGTTGGATAAAACGATACGGAGCAGAAGGGGCAGAGGCTCTTTGTAAGATGAATAATGAACCGCCCGCTCTTTCTTTGCGTACGAATACGCTCAAAACGACGCGCGAAGAGCTTTGTATGTATCTTACGGAAGCAGGTATCGAACATACTGTTTCCGAATGGACAGATGAAGGTATCCTTTGTACAGGTCATCCCACGCTTGCGTCGTTCTTACCGCTCCAAGAAGGCAAATGTCAAGTACAAGATGAGAGCTCGATGATGGTCGCTCATGCCGTATCGCCTAAGGCGGGAGATTTTGTTATCGATACGTGTTCTGCGCCGGGTGGTAAAACGACCCATATGGCAGAACTAATGAAAAATACAGGCAAGATCATGGCATTTGATATCCACGGTCATAAGCTGCCTAAAATAGAAGAAAACGCGGCTCGTCTCGGTATTTCTATCATTGAGACGCAAGAAAGAGATGCGCTTACTCTCCCGAATGAATGGCAGAGAAAAGCCGACTGTGTGCTTGTTGATGCTCCATGTTCGGGCCTCGGCGTACTTCGCCGCAAACCCGATTCGCGTTGGCGTAAATCGGAAGAACTGCTCACAGAGCTTCCGAAACTTCAGTTGGCGATATTGGAATGTGCGTCCGAATGTGTCAAAGACGGTGGCACGCTTGTGTACAGTACATGTACGATAGAACCGGAAGAAAATCAGATGGTCGTAGAAGCGTTCCTTAAAAAACATACAGATTTTGTTTTGGAAACGATTCCATGCAAGAAAGTAAGCGACACGAAATGGATACAGTTCTTACCGCATATCGACCATACAGATGGGTTTTTCTTGGCACGTATGCGTAAGAAAACGGAGGCAATATGAAAACGAATTTATTCGGATTGTTCCAGGAAGAAATCGCGGAACATATCCGTGAACATAAATTAGAAAAATATCGTGCAAAACAAATAGCAGAGTGGATGTATCGTCATCATGCATCTTCATTCAGTGAAATGACGACGCTGTCTAAAAAGATGCAGGCTGTTCTTGAGGAACATTTCGTCATAGAACGCGTTACGTGTGTGCGTCAAAAAGTATCGGCAGACAACAAAACGATCAAGTTCTTGTTTTCGTTTGCTGACGGAGAGACAGCCGAGACTGTCTTGATGCGTCAACCGTACGGCAACAGCGTATGCTTGTCGACACAAGTAGGCTGTGCAATGGGATGTCTTTTCTGTGCATCGACGCTTGCGGGTCTCAAACGTAATTTGACGGCAGGAGAGATATTGTCTCAGCTTCTCTATGTTCAGAAGATACTCGGTGAAGAAGAACAGCACGTTACGAGCATCGTATTGATGGGATCGGGTGAACCTCTCGTCAACTATGATAACGTTGTACGCTTTTTGCGATTGTGTCATGAACCGTATACGATGGGGCTGAGTTATCGCAGTATGACGCTATCGACTTGTGGTATCGTTCCGTCTATCTACCGTTTGGCGGATGAGGAACTGCCTATCACATTGTCTATCTCGCTCCATGCGCCGAACGATGAGATCCGTTCGGAGATCATGCCGATCAATCGTAAATACGGTATTGACGAAGTACTTCGAGCAAGCGAAGCATATTATGAAAAGACAGGCAGACGTATTACATATGAATATACACTCATTGACGGCAAGAACGATATGATATCTTGTGCCGATGAGCTTGTCAGACGACTTCGCGGTCAAAATGCGAATGTCAACCTGATACCTGTTAATCCTGTACCCGAGAGAGGCCTTAACAGACCGTCTCTTACCAGGATCAATCGATTCTGCTCGTATTTGCAGGATCATAAGATACAAACGACGATACGCAAAGAAATGGGAACGGATATAGATGCGGCTTGCGGTCAGTTGCGCAACCAATATCTCAAACAGAAAAAGTAGTTGTTTTCGATGAAATATGTACTATATAATAAAACAAATCCATGGCATGAGGTGACAGTATGGCTTTGAAGCAGACAGTCAATACAATATTTGAAAAATGCAAAGAACATCTCTGCAATAAACCGATCCCGGAAGGTTTTTTCCCTTCGCAGATCGTTGCGCGATTGATGCTTGAAGCAGAGCATTCCAAAGTTACGACCGTAAACGGAATACTTGTACCAAATCAATATACGTTTGCTGTCACGGAAGACGAGTATCGTACGATATCCGATATCGCAGCTCCTCTTCAAGCCAGAGTACTTGTATGCCTTGCGGAAGAACTGGAAAAACTTCGTTACCGCACGCAAGGCACGTTGTCGTTTCAGTTTGTCGTTCGTGATGAAGCAGAAGAGTCCGTCGTTCCCGAGATTTCTTTACCTGTTCAAGATGATGAACCGCAGCTTCTTAACAATGAAGCGGATGACTGTGATTCTACGCGCGTATTCGATAAAGTGTCGACGATGCAGACAAAAGCCAGCGAAAAACAAGCTGTTATTTGTGTCGTAGAAGGTGCAGATACAGGTAAGCGATTTGTGTTTGCGGATAATCGCGTTAATATCGGACGTCGTGAAAACAATGACCTTGTATTAACTGATGGTAGTGTTTCGCGTCTTCATGCTTATATTATCAAAGAAGCAGGAAACCATATATTGCATGATGCCAGAAGTTTGAACGGAACGTATCTCAATGAAGTGCAGATCATCAAGCAGGTCCTTCATGCAGGAGATACGATCAAAGTCGGTAATACGGTCATCGAATATGAGTTGATGTAAAAATAACGGCTGATATGGGGTGGATAAAATGTGGTTTTACGGAAAATCAGATGTTGGTAAAGTAAGACAACTGAATGAAGATTTCTATACATTCGATGCCCCTCATTTGGCTATCGTTGCTGATGGAATGGGTGGCCATGCTGCGGGTGAGATCGCAAGCAAGATGGCGACCCGATCTGTTACGGCATTTTTAGATACGCAAGATACGATCGATGAAGATACTCTTCGATCGTCGATCGTTAAGGCGAATGATATCGTATACCATGCCTCGGAAGCGAACAGCGATTACAGCGGTATGGGTACGACGATGATCATTTGTTATGAAAAAGATAATATTATCCATTGGGCACATGTAGGTGACAGCCGATTTTATCTGTATCGTGAAGGTAAGCTTCATCAGATCACGCAAGACCATTCTTTTGTCGGCGAGCTTGAACGCAGTGGACAGATCACCAAAGAAGAAGCCGAAACGCATCCTAAGCGAAATCTCTTGATGCGTGCGATCGGTGCGGATAATGAAATAGAAGTCGATACAGGATCACTCCCGATCCTTTCGGAGGATATCATCCTTCTTTGTAGTGACGGACTAACGAATATGGTGTCGGAAGCTGATATCTGTGCTATGCTTGCGCATTGTGCAGGAGACATTGAAGCTTTGCCCGCGCAATTGATCGACCGTGCCAACGAAAATGGCGGAAATGATAATATTACCGTTTTATTAGGAAAAAAAGAACCGAGTATCAACCAAGATACATAACCGGAGAGAAGGAGGTGGCAAGATGATCAATCGTACATTAAGTGATCGTTATACGATAATGGAATCTATCGGTACAGGCGGTATGGCGTATGTATATCGAGCATACGATGAGATACTCGATCGTTCGGTAGCAGTCAAGATGCTTCGCGATGATGTTGTTGCACATAATGACGATTTTCGCGACTTTATTGCACGGTTTCGCATGGAAGCACAATCGGTTGCCAAACTGTCGCATCCCAATATCGTCACGATGTATGACGTCGGACATGATGGTGATATCGACTATATCGTAATGGAATATGTAGACGGTGAAACGTTGAAAAAGAAGATAGATAGAGGTGGTGCGCTCAGCGAAAAAGAAGCGCTCAGGATCGCGCGTGAGATCGCAGAAGCGTTAGAACACGCACATGAAAATCGTCTTGTACATTGCGACATCAAGCCACACAATATCTTGATCACAAATACAGGACGTGTTAAGGTAACTGACTTTGGTATCGCACAAGCGGCGACCTCAACAGCCAAGCATACAAACGTAGGGTTTATCATGGGGTCTGCACCGTACTTATCGCCGGAACAAGCACGCGGTCAAGTAGCTGATGCCCGTTCCGATCTCTATTCGCTCGGTATCGTGCTCTATGAAATGTTGACGGGACGTGTTCCGTTCGGCGGACAAGACCCTGTTACCGTAGCCATGAAGCAGATTCAAGAGATGC
>JAFPBC010000089.1 GCA_017390595.1 Selenomonadales bacterium
GCGCCTTGTATACGAAAATACATCGTCATCGCAGACCGACTGCTCCCTTCTCCTATAGAGCCCACCACCTGCCTTTATACGAAAAAAGAACGATCTCATCGAAGAGGTCGTTCTCTCTGCCCGATGGTATTTAGCGACAGATAGTCGTGCAGATGCTCGAACAAGAGACCAAGAGAGAACCACGCAGGCGCGTAGTCGAGCCGTATCAAGCCGTCTACCGCATAGGCCGCAGAGCTGTAATCCCACGGACAGACACCGAGAAAGACGCGCAGAAGATATCCGCACGCATACTCGACGACGAAGATAAAACCTGCCCAGACGAGACCGCGCACGAGGACAGGATATGTGCGGATACGCTCATGCAGTCGTTCCGAGACCATGCCGAAGAACCCGTAGATCGGCATCATCCACAAGTACGTCGTCGCGGTAAGTCGCGCATCGCCTGCTATCATCGAATAAGCGCCCGTCCAAAATACTTCTATGAGGAGACCGACACCGCCGTATAATAGTAGTCTGTTCATGCCGTTATTGTCACCGATGCGTCCGCCTTTATACAACGAGCCTTGTGGTAATCGTTGGCAAGACGACCAAAACAAAAGCACGTTTCCCCCGCTCTGCCCGCTCCCTGCGATACACTATGGCGAACGACCGCACAAAACAAAAGAGCAGGCACTTTTTAGCACCTGCTCTTAGTATCAGCCATCAACTTTTTGTTCAAGCTTTTCGGTATTCCATTCTTCCAAGTATCTGACGATCTGCGCGGCGGCATACGGTTTGCGGAGCGCACGGGCACGCGCACGCATAGCATCGTGTCGTTCGCGGTCGGTGAGGAGCGCGAAGGCTTCGCTTGCGATATGATCGCCGTCTTTGACCCAGACGGCGGCACCTTTGCCTTCGAGGAATCGTGCATTGTCTATCTCTTGTCCCGGTATCGGGTCGAACAGTATCATCGGAAGTTCCATCGTGAGGGCTTCCGAGATGGTGAGTGCGCCCGGTTTCGTGATGAGGAGCTGTGAGCTTGCCATCAGTTCGGGGATACGGTCGGTATATTCATAGATGCGTATCGAGTGATGTGAGCGGAGACAAAATCTCTCCAGCTTGCGGCGCAGTTTTTTGTTGCGTCCCGCGATGACGACGATACGGAGCGAACGCGCGATCTGCTCTAAGCTGTGGAGCGATTCCTGCACACCGCCCATGCCGAGCCCGCCGCCCATGATAAGGATGTTGGGCAGTTGTCTGGCGTCTTTTCCCTTCGGTTCGACACGGTCGTATTCGCTGAACGACGGCAGTACGGGGATGCCCGTTACGGCAACACGTTTACGCGAGACACCTTTGGCGACCATCGCCATGAGCATATCGGCACTGCCGATGAAATATAAGTCGACTTCATCGAATATCCACATCTGATGTACGGCAAAGTCGGTGATGACACCTGTCAAAACGAGGTTCGGATACTGCGTTTTTTTGAGGTACGCAACAGCCGAGCACGGGAACGGATGCGTACAGATGACGATGTCGGGACGATGCTTGTCGAGTAGCTCTTTCATATTGCGTTTCATCGCGCGCGCCATGATGCCCTGCATCGAAAATCTTCTCGCCGATTTTGTCCAGCGATAGAGCACGTCGTACATATTCGGCGTCAAGTGGAGCATCTTGAGATAGCTTTCTTTGATCAAACGATTGAGGTAGTAGCCGTCCGCCATAAAGTCGACTGTCTCGACGACGGCTTCGGGATAGCGGCGGCGCACCTGCATGGCGATCGCCTGCGCGGCCTTCGTATGGCCTGTCCCGATCGAGGCGGAGATGATGAGTATTCTGCTTCTTGCCAGTTCCATACGAGCTCCCTTCCTTTCGTTTGCGTTTGACCGCATAGGTCATTATTATTATCATACTACATTTGGTTTATTTTGTTAAGAAGTTATTCGCAATTCATTTTTCGGTTGCGTCCTTTTCTTGGCAATATTATACTGGATATAGTATGGTCTTGCGTCTGTCTTTCTATTTCTTACCATAGTATGCCCGCCCGCTCTCTTCTTGATACGGTGCGTGAGGCAGACACACAGACCGCCCATCTACCATCCGCGAAAGGAATCTTATCGTATGAGTTATTTTTCTGTCGTATCGGTGCAGATCATCATCTTCCTCGTCTACGCGACGATCGGTGTCATCGCACGCAAAACGAACATCCTGAA
>JAFPBC010000090.1 GCA_017390595.1 Selenomonadales bacterium
CTTACCGCGCCCCACGCTTGAAGAACGGTGCGCGATGATACGCCGTCACCTCAGTCTCCAGATGGCGCAGAAGGGCGACTATATCGGACTCCGTGAGATGCGAAAACACGCGGCATGGTATACGAAGGGACTGCCGTCCTCGGCACAGTTTCGTATGAAGATAAACCAAGCCGAATCGAAAAACGAATTTTTGCACCTTATCGACGCGCTCGAACAAGGCAGGCTTGAAGACTAACGAATAAAAAACAGCAGTACCCGAAGGGGTGCTGCTGTTTTTGTGTTTAAGCGTGTGTATTTTTCTGCTTATGTTTCATGACACGTGCGCGATTCCAGAAGAAAAAATGATTGTATAGCATAAAGATCGGTCGTGCGGAAAAATAGGTAAAAAGATGGAACTTCTCTTTCAGACGAAGATGCGGTGAAAATCGCGGGCGCTCATCGCGCAAAAAAGCGATCAGCTCTTGTGCTTCGGATGCAGCTTCTTTTTTCTCGTTGATGAAATATCGAAGCGCATTTAAGGCACGACTTGCGGTGCGTCGACTGACATGAGGGATCGACGGAGGAAAATGTTCTTCGCAGAATCGCAAACGACTGCGGAAGATGCGGAAGTTTTGGACGCGATGGGCAAGCGATGCCTCTGTATGCGTGATGGAATCGGAACGCATACGCCAATGATAAAACAGATCGGGCAAGAAGACGAGGGAAGTACAGCCGTAGAACAGACGCGGAAACACCTCAAAATCTTCGCTTGCTCGTGTCTGCGGTGTGAAGCGAACAGTATCCCAGACGCTTTTCTTGATGAGCGTACGCCAAAGAAGCGTGCGGAGCTTTTCTTCGAGAATGCCGCGTGTCAACTCAGGCTGATGCCCGATATGGTAGTCGAATCGTTCGCAGACCTTCGTATGCGAGCGATATTCCAGAAGCGTCGAGCAAACGGCACCGTCACAACCTTCTTTCAATACACTCGTCATCATCGTTTCATACATATTCGGTTCGATCCAATCATCGGGATCGACGAATCCGATGTAGTCGCCCGTTGCGTGGTCGAGCCCTGTGTTGCGCGCGACCGATACACCGCTGTTTTTTTGATGAATGACAACGAAGCGACTGTCGCGCGAAGCGTACTCGTCGCAGATCGCGCCCGAACCATCGGGAGAGCCGTCATCTACCATGATGATCTCCATGTTTTTGTACGTTTGTGCCAAGATACTGTCAAGGCAGGCAGGAAGATATTTTTCGACATTATAGATAGGCACAATGATCGAGATCAAGGGCATCATTATATCGTCACATCCTAAAATGCTTTTTCTTTTAGTATATATGAATAAAAATGGAAAAGCAAACAAAAGTAGTTCTGCTGTTATCATATCGTACATAAACATAAAGCGCGGTGGGAACGCTACCCGTGCGCGAGGAAAAGGCGCATGGGAGGCGATAGGAATGAAAGAAGTCGTCAGCGTCAGTCTCGGTTCGTCGTCGCGCGACCGACGTGTTCGTCTCAAGATAGGTACAGAGACGGTACGCATCGTCCGCATCGGGACAGACGGCGATATCCGCAAGGCAAAAAACTGGATACGAAGGCTCGACGGCCGTGTGGATGCCATCGGTCTTGGTGGGATCGACCGCTACTTGACGATAGCCGGCAGAAGGTATCCGTTTCGTCAGGCGGAATCGCTCGCCCGCATGGCAACGCGCTCGCCTGTCTGCGACGGCTCTTTGCTCAAAAATACGCTCGAACGAGACGCGGTGCTCTGCCTTGAACGTGCGCTCGGCTCTCTTAAGGGAAGGCGCGTCCTGCTCGTCTCGGCGACCGACCGCTACGGCATGGCAGAAACGTTCGATGCGTGCGGTGCGCAAATTACTTGCGGAGACCTTCTCTACGGTCTCGGCCTGCCGATGCCTGTACGGAAGCTGTCTGTGCTTCGTCGTCTCGCCTCGTGGCTGATGCCTGTCATCACACGTTGCCCGATACAGACGCTGTACCCTGTGGGAAAGGAGCAGACTGTTCGCAGACCGCGCTTTACAAGGTATTTTGACGAAGCCGACATCATCGCGGGCGATCTCCACTACATCCATCGCTATATGCCCGACCGCTTGGACGGCAAGATCATCGTCACGAATACGACGACCGAAGAAGACAGAGCGTTCTTAAAGAAGAGCGGGGCGAGCATTCTCGTCACCACGACACCGATACTCGGCGGCAGATCGTTCGGTACGAACGTGATGGAAGCCGTCCTTGCCGCGTTGTCGGGCGAGATGACGCACGCTTGTCACAGCCTGCGTCTCAGAGAGGCGGGCATCGCACCGCAGATCGTATCGCTCGGATAGGAGGAAGACGCGTGGCACGATTTCTCGTCATAGAAGAACATACACCGCTTCCGACGTATCTCGCACATCGTATCGGTGTGTATCTTCCCGCTCGGCGAAGAGACATTATGGTGTGCGGCGCAGAGGGGCAGATAGAAGTATATCACGACATCACGACCGAGCGCGGGCAACAGAAAGCCGTCCTCCGTCTGCGGGAGGCCGAAAAAGAAGGCATCATCTCCGCCGTCATCGCCGAGCGGACCGTACGGCAGGCCATCGCGCGAGAGCTCACAAAGCCTCTGTGTGACGGCAGTATCCTCTCCGCCGCGCTTCGGCTCGAAGATATCCTCGGCGAAACAGACTGCCGAACGGCGCGTATCATGCTCGTCGGCGCGGACAGTACGCTCGGGAGAGCAGTCGCCGTCTATCTCGCCAAACGTGTGCGATTCCTCTCGCTCGTCGGCAGAAGCGAGACATCCCTTCAGAGACTGGCTCGGCGATTGTGGCAGACAGAAGGCATCGCCGCCGTCGTCGGTGCAGAAAAGGCAGACCGCGTCATAACGATGGATGATCTCACGGCAGAAGCAGACTGCTGCGCGGAAGGACGGCGCGTCTCGTCCGCCATCGCCGAATGCGCCCTGTTTGCCCGTCATCTTCCGTATGAAAGGTACGATCATATCACCGCGCGCACGCTCACAGCGACAGCAGAGCTGGCAAGGGCTCAAGGCATCTCGATACTGCCAAAAAAAGGTGCGGGCATAGGGCAAATCCGATTGACAAACGAACCTTCTGCGAATATAATATAGAATAATATCGTACCGAAGACGGATTTCTTCATAGACGATGCGTGGTGTCAAGGAAACTTGACACTATTATGCTGTTATGAAGGATGCGTTTTCTTTTTTGGTTACGGTGGTTCATTCAATTTGCAAGAAAAAGGGAGAATAATCAATGACTGAAAAGCAAGTCATGTTGACTGAAGAAGGCCTCAAAAAACTTGAAGAAAAACTGGAGCACTTGAAGACCGTTCGCAGAACGGAAGTGTCCGAACGTATAAAACAAGCGATCTCGTTTGGCGATATCAGCGAAAACTCGGAATACGAAGATGCCAAAAATGAACAGGCATTCATCGAAGGCGAGATCATGACGATCGAAAACATGCTTCGCAATGCGAAGATCATCGAAGAAGGTCAGGGCACGGACAAAGTCGTGATCGGCTGCACCGTCGTCCTCAAAGACATCGAGTTCGACGAAGACCTCGAATACGCGATCGTAGGCTCGGCAGAAGCAGACCCGATGGAAGGCCGCATCTCCGACGAATCCCCGGTAGGCAAAGCAGTCCTCGGTCATCGCGTAGGCGATATCGTAGACGTTATCGTACCGGCAGGCACGCTCAAATACGAA